>NZ_LVWH01000050.1:0-6643 GCF_001909045.1 Paenibacillus sp. P3E
ATCCAATATGTAATTTTTATTTGCAATTGATGAGTCTAAGTAGAAAGCCCTTTCATATGTCGGGATTATGATTGATCTCCGGCAATTCATATTCTTCTTTCATATGTCGGGGTATAATCCTTTTAATTTCAATATAAATTATTACATGTAATTAAATAGCTTTCATGAATTACATTATAAACTAAAAAATATCTGTTATATATGGCTCGAATTTTGGATAGCGGTTCAATATTTCGGCCAACGGGCTACAGATCCGCTCCATGGTCCATTACTTCACTTCCTATAACAACGCCTTCAGCGGCGACTATTTTAAACCGTTCCGCTGCTGAAGATCGCGAATTTCTTTCCAGGATATCAACTTAATATTTTGGTTCTTTATCAGTTCTTTCAAATCAGGATCATTATAAAGTTGATACTCCATTTCACGATTTTCATAATAATTCGTCAGTTCTTTTAGTTCTTCCGATACAATTGCTGGATGCGTAGTGATTTGTGTAATCCCAGGCTTCAGATTATAAATTTGTTTCAATAATTCTTTTTTTGCTCCCTCATAACCTTCATCGCTTGAAAAATGATATGTAAGTCCCGCTATATCGTCAATTAATTGTTGTGACTGGTCAATGTAATATGTATTCCGACATTCATCGCCTTTTCCTTTGTACATTGTAGCGCTGCGTCGTGAGCAGCATCTGCCGGAACCATTATTGATGTTGATGTAATGGAATTATTTTGGAACATTTGCATAATAGCTTGATTCGTGGAACGCGTCACTCCCAAATCATCCGCATTAATTATGACTACCCGATCAGTTGGACTAAACCCTAATCCTTGAATCACTCTTAACTACCTCCTTCCTCTTAATTTGTTACCAAATAGCCGAGCTTAATTCCCATAGGTTGACCGTTCATCCATCTGTATTAGAATTTTGAATAAAAAAACACTGCATTTTCATTTTTGTATTTGGAGTTTGAATAAAGCAAAGTATCCACTGCGCCAATCTCAAAGCCAGCCTTTAAATAAAAACGGCAAGCGAGTAAATTGACATCCTGTGTTTCAAGTGTAAATCCTTTCATCCCTTTTTGTAATGCCCACTCCTTCGCTTTATTCAGCAAAGCCGTTCCTATTCCTTGTCCTCTGCTATTTTCTAACACAATAAGTCTATCTATATTAGCGAATTTAGTTTCTTCTACTGCTCCGAGTCGTATGTGCCCTAAGCATTTTTGTCCAGAATAGAATAAGAACGCACTACTATCATTGGAATCAATATATTCATCCAGGTGTGCAGGCAACCCCCATTTTCGTCAGCCAGTGATACAAATCGTACTGTGCTGGAACAGGAGCTGCCTTTCGTTCATCATAAAGTAATTAATGACTGGAAGTTATATCCTTCATAGTATTCCGATCATGTTTATATCTAAAACTAACAGAGAATACAATTGCCAGTACGAGTGTGTATGCCCCAAAAACTAACCATATATTCTGCCAATCCTTTACACCGGCTACTGTGAAGTAATCTACAACTTTTCCACTTAGAATAGCTCCTACATATGCTCCTATTCCATCTACCATGGCTAGAAATAAACCTTGTGCACTTGCACGCATACGAGGATTAACTTCTTTTTCCACGAAAATAGCTCCAGAGACGTTAAAGAAATCAAATGCACATCCGTACACAATCATGGATAACAGGAGGAGTGTGAAGCCAAATCCAGATGGGCCACCATACGCGAAAAATACAAAACGTAATGACCAAGCAATCATACTAATAAGCATAACTTTTTTAATTCCAAAGTTCCGCAAGAAGAATGGAATGGCAAGAATAAAAAACACTTCAGAAATCTGTGATATCGACAATAAAATGGATGGATACTGTACCACTAGACTATCTTTATAATCAGGATTCAACCCGAAATCATGTAAAAATGGGTTGCCGAATGTATTGGTTATTTGCAGTGCAACCCCTAGAAGTGTTGAGAATAAGAAAAAGACGAGCATTCTTTTCTGTTTGAACAACACAAACGCATCCAAGCCCAAAAGACTAATCCATGACTTGTCTCTCTTCTCGTTAGATGTTGGGCAATCAGGCAGCGTAAGTGAGTATAGAGCTAGCAAAAGCGAAATACTTGCAGCTATATATAATTGAATATTGCTTAATTCAAGTCCATTGAGACTCACTAACCACATTGCAGATATGAAACCAATGGTTCCAAACACCCGAACTGAAGGGAAATCTTTCACTGTATCCAGCCCTGCTTTTTCAAGCGCAACATATGATATAACATTTGTCAAAGCACTGGTAGGCATATACACTACCGAATTAAAAAATATTACCCAAAACATTGTCGTTGGATCTGAAACTTGTGCTGCTATAAATAAAGAAATCGCTCCTAGGCTATGAAAAATTAAATATAGTCTGTTTGCTTTGATCCAGCGATCCGCAATAATTCCGGCCAAGCTTGGCATGATAATGGCCGCTAACCCTTTTGCGCTATAGACTATTCCAACCTGAGCACCTGTAAAATGTAACGTGTTTATCATATAGGAACCTAGGGTAACAAGCCAAGATCCCCAAATAAAGAACTGAAAGAAATTCATAATTCTAAGTCTTGTTTTCATTGTCATTTTAATGTCTCCTTTTGAGCTCAACTTGTTGTATGTTTGTTTCTTAACCAATGTACTTTTTACTTTTGTAAGGGGTTACACATTCATTCAAGGAATTCTATAATGGAAAGAAACAGCCCTACGATGGTCCCTGTTAAAATGAGTCAAGCATGGCTACAAATTCATTTACAGCTTCTTTAGTACCCATGACTGATCAAGCTTTAACAATTTCGGGCACAGGTATCCCCATTATTAGAGCAATTAGCGCAAAGATATAACCTATAGTTACATTAGATCTCGAATAAAACTGCTGCCATGCTTCGGCATTTCGACTCCGAAATTATCAGCTACTGAAGCTCCAATATCTGCAAATGTATTGCGAACAGACAGTTCTCTGCCTTCTAAAAACGCCTTGGAATAAATGAGTAACGGGACATACTCGCGAGTGTGATCTGTCCCATGATGAATCGGATCATTGCCATGATCCGCAGTCAAAATAAGCAAATCTTTCTCTGTGAGATTGTCTAACAGTTCTGGTAGCCGAGCATCAAATTCTTCAAGTGCATTGCCATAGCCTTCCGGGTCACGCCGGTGACCATAAAGAGCATCGAAGTCAACCAAATTCAAGAAAGACAAACCGGTGAAATCCTTCTTTGCTACTTGAATGAACTTGTCCATCCCGTCCATGTTTGATACGGTTCGAATAGTCTCGGTAACGCCCTCTCCATCATATATATCTGAAATTTTCCCTAGGGCTATTACATTAAAGTTAGCATCCTTTAACTCATTCATGACTGTCCTGGAATAAGGCTTTAATGCATAATCATGTCGATTAGCTGTACGTCTATACGTTCCCATTTCCCCAATAAAAGGTCTAGCTATGATACGACCAACCATATACTCAGGGTTTTTAGTTATTTCACGTGCGATCTCACAGATACGGTATAATTCATCCAATGGTACAATATCTTCGTGGGCAGCAATTTGCAAAACGGAGTCCGCTGATGTATAGACAATCAAAGCTCCTGTTTTCATGTGCTCTTCCCCTAGCTCTTCTAATATTTCAGTGCCGCTTGCGGGTTTATTTCCAATGATTTTTCTACCGGACTCCCTCTCAAGATATTCAATCAATGGAGCAGGAAAACCATTTGGAAATACCTGAAACGGCTTGTCAACAACCAGACCCATAATTTCCCAATGTCCTGTCATCGTATCTTTACCGTTAGAAGCTTCCTGCATTTTGGTCCAATAAGCCAATGGATGGTCCGCCTTAGGTACACCTTTTATTTCTTTAATGTTTGATAAACCAAGCGCAGCCAAATTGGGCATATTCAATCCGTTTCTTCTTTCTGCAATATGTCCTAACGTATCAGCACCCCCGTCCCCGAAAGATGCTGCATCTGGTGCTTCTCCGATACCAACAGAATCAAGAACAATGATATGAATACGTTGAAATGGTATATTCATTAATCAATCACTCCTTTAGACTAAAATACACATAAAAGAGGACAGCCCCACTATGCAGCAAAGTTGTCCTATGAACTCATACATTTGTTTTATTAATAAGTAATTTAATGAGAAAATTTGTATCCATCAAATACTTTTAAACCTTCATCGTTGAGCACTTGTTCTACCAGTTCAGGTCTTTGAGGGCTTTTCTCAAACACCTCATTGCAAGCGATCATAATGTTGCTCCCAGCGATTTCAGCTAATTGATCATGTGATACGCTATATACTATTTTGCCCAGGTTAGACCACACCATGGCACCCGAACACATTACACAAGGTTCACAACTTGTATACAAAGTGTATTCGTTCAAATCAAATATATTGTTTTCAGAACAAAATTTCCGGATTAAACCGATTTCTGCATGATGCGTTGGATCACAAAATGTATTAATTTTATTTTCCCCAACCATTACTACCTCATCTTTTTTGACCAAAATTGCACCAAAAGGCTCATTTCCTTCTTTTCGGGCTTGAAGGGCAACCTCAATTGCTTGTTTCATAAAGATTTCATCTTTGTTAGTCATTCTAAATTCCTCCCTAATCCATATTTATTAACTTGCTAAAGACGTTTTAAATGCTTAAAATTCCCTTTTTGTTTTTCTTCAGTAATCCAGGTAAGGATACTCCAATTAGGATCAGGACGATCCCTACATATTGCGGAACACCAATGTGCTCATTCAGGACAAAGACAGACATTAGTAAGGCTGTTGGAAGCTCCATAGCCCCCAATATTGATGCTATTCCAGATCCCACTAACGGAACACCCTTCGAGAACAACAGCGTGGAAAGAAAGGGACCGACAAAAGCTAAAACAAACCCATATTGTATGGCCAGTTGTAATAACAGTTTTCCATTTGTTAAAAACGTTGGAGGTAAAATGATCGAACAAATGATCAGACCTCCAGTAGTCATGAAAGCTGTTTTCATAATCGGGTTTGCTTTAACCGCGACCTTACCGCTAACGAGTATAAAAATGGAGTAAGATAACGCTGCAAGAAGACCAAACAAAAAGCCAAGCCAATGAACGGCAGAAATTCCAGTCGAATATATATTGGTTGCGCTTATTGTTCCGATAAGTAAAGGAATAATGGATAGTAGCTTTCCCTTTTCAGGAAATCTTCTATTGATAATTGCCTCTAGCAACACACCGATCCATGTAAACTGAAAAAGGAGTACGATAGCCAATGAAGCTGAAATATATTGAAGGGACAGATAATAAAACATTCCTGTAAGTCCCGTTGTAGACCCTACAGTCATTAATAAAAGCAGTTCCCTTTTACCTGGTGTTACAAACTTCTTCTGTTTTGTACTCTTCGTGCCTTTCGTAAAAAGCACTCCGCCCCATAATAATATCGAACCTAATAAGAGTTGTATTCCAACAACGTCATTAACGATAAAACCATCTTTGTAGGCTAATTTGACAAAAGTAGATAATAAACCATAACAAATCGCACCTAATATGACATATACATACCCTTTCATAACGCCGCCTTTTTCCTCATCAGATTTTATCTAATTACTGGACCTTCTCAATAATTCCCTTAACTAAAGCAATGAAACTTTCTCTTACCAAAGCGGCTACCTCAATAACTTCGTTATGACTTAGAGGCTGATCTAGAATTCCACAAGCCATGTTGGTTAAACAGGAGATTCCTAGGACCTTCATGTTCGCGTGAACAGCTACGATGGCTTCCGGTACGGTCGACATACCAACGGCATCTGCGCCTAGTGTACGAATCATGCGAATTTCGGCTGGTGTTTCATAAGCCGGACCACTCCACCAGGAATATACGCCTTCACGTAAAGTTGTATTTTGCGCTTTTGCAACTTCCGTAGCAATTTGTCGCAATTCGGCACTATACACTTGGGAAAGATCAGGAAAACGAGTACCTAGATCGTTATTATTCGGTCCAATCAATGGATTCGTACCTACCAAATTGAGGTGATCTGTAATCAACATCAACTCACCCGGTTTAAAATTTTTATTGACGGCACCGCACGCATTAGTGATAAGAAGGTTTTCAACTCCTAGTGCTTTCATTACACGAACAGGGAAAGTTACTTCATCAAGCGTAAAGCCTTCATAATAATGAAAGCGCCCTTTCATGGCAATCACAGTTTTCCCCTTTAGCTCCCCAAGGACTAATTCGTTCGCATGTCCTACTGCTTCTGATTTTGCAAAGTAAGGAATTTCACTATAGGGAATTGTGAAAGGGTTTGCAATTTCATCAGCTAATGAACCCAATCCCGATCCCAAAATCATCCCAATTGTTGGACGATACGAGGTCTTACTTAAGATAAAATCTCTAGCTTCCTGAATATTTTCCGTTTTTTGCATGTTGTATGCCTCCTAAAATTATTGTGCTATAAAACGCTTAACGCACATTTCAAAATTCTAACTACTGAACTGTCTGTAGTTAATTCTAATGGCTTATTCTCTATTTGTAAACAACTATTTATCTTTTATATAAAAACTCTATCTTTTTCAAGTGATTATTCTCTATTATACTCGTTTTTTTCCATTCTTTAATTA
>NZ_LVWH01000051.1:0-6484 GCF_001909045.1 Paenibacillus sp. P3E
TTGAACGTCTGGATCAATGGACGCGAATGAGGGTGCGAGCCTTTATGCGCAAAAAGAGATCTACGGTGTCAAACCGGCTGATACCAAACAAAGTACTGGAATCAGCCGGAATGGTATTTCTAACAAGCTTACTCACCACACGTTCCTAATTCAGGAGTGAAATAAGCAATCCGGCGACGGATGAAGGAAACTCACTCCTGAAGATGGGGAACTGACGAAGGAAAGCCGTGTGCGGGAAATCCGCATGCACGGTTTGACGGGGAGTCCGAGGGAGTAATCCCTCGTCTTACCCTACTGTTATGCTGTGGGATAGACTGACCGCAAGGCACACGAACAGGCAGGATAATGCTGGTAAATGCCGAATTTACCTATGTTAACTATGGTGAATAGGGGGGAGTCCATGCAAGGAAGCGAGTTGTATGTTTATCACATTGTCACTAGGAAAAAGATGGACCTCGGGCAGATCATTAGCTTTGACAAAAATCAACAAAACACCTTATATCACTTCTTTTTTGAGAAGGAACAGATGAATTCTAAAGGTGAAGATATGATTCAAATTTTGCATGGTCATTATACAAATGACGGCTTAAAGATGGATAAAGAGAATGCAGATGTAGCAATCAGATATATGGGGCAGACAATCAGGGCTATTAGAGAAGCCATATGTGAGATGGTTAGATTGCAGGAATATCCAGAATATCCTTCACGGTTGTCTTGCTTATATGCTGCGAAGAGCTATGAAGACGCTCAGAAATGGAAAGAACTATTCGATGCGTACCATCGAAAAGTTCTGCAGATCGTTAAACTTCGGGTCATTGGGAATATTTTTGAAGGTGACGGTAATCTTCTACCAAAGGAAGATGCAATTCCTTTTTCCCAAAAAATCGAACAAGCCAGAGAATATTGGAAAGGCAATATACATAACAAACTTCCTGAGCTATTGATCAACGGACAAATCGAAGTAGTAGAAATTATTGATGAATTCTCTGCTTCATTTCAGCAGAACGGTTAAAAAACCATTGAGCTTGTAGGCATAAAAGAGAACGTGTTGGTACGCTATAAAAAACTTACTAGGAGCTGAATGATGAGCGAATTTAGTGCAAGTTATCATTTACAGACAAGCGATCAGCAAAAAGCCGTTGAATTAATTAGAGCTTCAAACAATAAAGGATTTGTTTTCCCTGAGTCTAATGGTTGGGTGACTTTCATTGTTAAGGGACCGGCATTTGGTATCCGGAAAGCGATTGTATCGCTAAATCCAGGCTTATTAGTTCATTATTCATATATGGAAGATCACGGATGGGCACTATCATTTTTTGAGAAGGATGAACTCATATCTACATATAAATGCGATTGGACTGAGGAACTATTCATTGAGAAAGATAAGCTTGATATAGTTCTCCTTAGAGAATTAATTATTAAGCAAGGTAATTCAATTGAAGACTTGGAAAAAGCTTTAGATTTAGCGGAAGATGTTGGTGAAGAGCCTCCAGCTTATTTTATCGCAAATAAACTAGGATTAAGCTATTATGAATGGTTGTCCGCTGATAACATCGGCGATGGCTCATATTATAAAAACTTAGTAATTGTGGATTAATCGAGAAAGAGAAGACTAAACCCCGGAAGGTTCGTGAAGGTGGGAACGCTACTTAGAGGGGCTTTTCCAATTGCGCTAATGGGAAACGATAGCGGAAATGAGAGCAGATTGCATTGGCAGTCTGCTTTTTTCATTGAAGTAAAGGGCAGGATACGTTGAAGATTAAAATAGACTGGCCTAGTCAAATAAATGAAAATTGTACCTTCTAATCTTTTTTGAGAGGTTTATGCTCGTAATAAAAGACATTTTACTTTTGAAAGGTTGTATTTATTATGTTTACAGGTTTATCTGCATTTCCTCTTACTCCAATGAATGAGACCGGAATAGATGAGATGGCTTTAGTGCAATTACTCAAACGTTTAGCCTCAGCAAGAGTAGATTCAATTGGAGTTTTAGGGTCGACTGGTAGTTATGTTTATCTCAATCGGGAAGAACGACTGCGTGTTACTCAACTCGCAATTGAGTACGCCGAGGGGATACCAATAATGATTGGAATTAGTGCTTTACGTACACGTGATGTTCTCCAATTAGCCGAAGATGCTCAGAAGGCAGGGGCGAATGCTGTACTCCTAGCGCCAGTTTCCTATCAGCAACTTACTGATGACGAGGTGTTCTCACTGTATGAGACAGTAACAAAATCTCTTTCTATACCATTGTGTGTGTACGATAACCCAAGTACAACTCAATTCCGGTTCAGTGATCATTTGCATGGGCATATTGCGCGGTTACCAATAGTCCATTCCATAAAGATACCCGGGGTACCGGATTTCGATTCTGCTAAGCAGAGAGTGGAACAACTACGTGCCCATATACCAAAGGATGTTTCTATAGGAACTAGTGGAGATCCGTATGCAGTGGTTGGTTTAACTGCTGGATGCGAGGCATGGTACTCTGTACTTGGTGGTTTGTATCCTGATATTTGCATAAGTATAACCCGTGCTGCTCTGGGCGGGAATTCGGTCAATGCTGAGAGACAATCTGCTTTTCTTGCCCCTCTTTGGCAGATGTTTCAAAAGTATGGTAGTTTACACGTCGTTGCTACAATTGCGGAAATTCAGGGGCTGATCAACAATCCGAGTCTTCCGTTACCGCTAAAAAGTTTAGATGGAGTTGCTCGGCAAGAATTAGGAAATATCCTTGCTGACTTGCAACTCGAAATCCCGTTATGCTAACGAAACGCTAGCTCAAACACGATAAGGCAGCCGGTCAGTAAACGCGATCGGCTGCTCTTATTTAACTAAAGGTCACTATAACGTGGCGTATGATCAGACTAAGACAGGACTCACGACATCTTTTTTATAACAGTTTTATACTAATCGCAAAAAATTTATTAGTAGTATACTATTGGATGAGTGTCCATTATTGAAGGGAGTGATGAGGTATGAAGAATATTTTTGCTGTCACGGTTGTTAGGGAGGAAGTTCAATTATAGTCGCAGAGGAATTCCTCTGTGATATCAAAATTCCGGAGGAATTTATGTGGTTATTGAATTAAAGCCAGTATCATTTGAGAACTGGTACGATTGTACCAAGTTAAATGTAAAGCAAGAACAAAAAAGTGTGTTTCCAGCTCCTGTTGTCTATTGGATCGCAGAATCTAAATACGTTCATGATTTTGAGTTGCGTGCAATATATTCTGAGGCGTTGCTAGTCGGATTTATGGTCTTTTGTAAAACCCCCGACGAAGACGGTAACCACTGGATACCTGCACTCATGATTGATGAGAATCATCAAGGGAATGGTTATGGCAAATTAGCAATGGAAAAATTAATTGATCTTATGAGTGGGAATAGTTGTAACAAATTAATGATCGGGCACAAACCTGACAACTTGATTGCTGGGAACCTATATGAATCCTTAGGGTTTCAGAGGGCTAGCGATGAAATAATTGATGGTGAAATCATACGTTTTCTACAACTTAATTAAAGAATCTTCCTAGTAATAAGCGGAAATGAGCAGATTGCATTGGCAGTCTGCTTTTTTCTTTGAAAGTAACGGCAGATTTGTGGAACAGCAGGACCGTACAATCATTTACATTTACAATTAATTCCAGTGCAGTATAATAAGCGAGCGCTAATACAATATTTATCTAGGAGGCTATATGTAGGAAAAATTTGCGCTTACCAATAAGGCTGCTTGGGAAAGGAAAGCTTATCAGGCTTGGGTACAGTACCATGGATCTCCTAATGAATTTGCTCAAACGTTAAAAACAGATCCTCGGCACCCTTTAAGGTATTGGTTGAAGTACATAGGTAATCCATCAGGTAAGAAAGTATTCTATCTACTTGGTTCTCACGGTAAGAAGGCAATTTGTTTAGCCTTGTTAGGCGCTGATGTTACCCTGTTCCGTTGACTCCCTTATATGCATGAACAAGTTTAGTGTAAAAACTAAAGCAATAATTAGATTTGTTAGACTCAACTAACGGAAAACGTTAATTCAATAGGAACAAGTAGGCAGCCGCTCAAAAGATCGGTTGCTTTTCTTTAAGCTAATGGGCAGGATAATGGATGTGAGATTTCTTTGATTTAGTCCAATTAAATTTTGAGCTTATGCATTTTGTTTGCTTATTTTCTTCTACTAAAGATACAAGGGGGAAAAGTTGCTTTTGGAACACACTGGTGGGTGAGAAAACAGAAGAGAATACTTGTTTGCAAAAATGATGACAAGTAAAATATGGATATATTAATTGGATATTGACTGGGCATGATGGAAGTGAAAAAATGCGATGACTCGGATGTTTTTTTAAACCGACCCAGGATGTCATAAAGACAGAAACGTTATGTGAAATACCATTAAAAAACAAGGAAATGAGGGATATGCTCAATGACGTTACAAAACTTATTTAACGAAAAACCAGCTAAATTATGGAATGAGAGAATGTCAGTAGATGGAGATGAGTTTTTTACGAAAGAGAGATTACTAATGTCTGATAAAGTCCTGGATAAATTTATAAACCGATTATTATTATTACAAGAAACTAAACATCCTGAGAGTATTATGAAGGCTGTGGAAGAAATTGTAGTTACGTTTAATGAAATGAATGAGGACAATGGCTATTTTATTGAAACGATGGAGCGTGAAGAATTGGCTGATTTTATTGACAAGCCAGCTAGGCTAGCTGGATTAGAAATTGAGGAGGATCAAGATATTACAGAAGAATGGAGGGAGTGGTAATTTGTTGATTAGTTTTTGTAAATTGACTCAATAAAGTCCATAGTTCTTCACATAACACAATATTCACGCCTCGGGCTCAATTCAGTCCGGCAGGCAGATATAAATAGAATTCAACACAATTCCTCATAGAGGAAGGATAGTTCCGTCAATGGTAAGATAGAAATAAGAATTAATTTGAGAATGGAGGTATCATGTGGAACCTGACTTGGAGAAGGACCTAAAGGAAATATGTACAGACCTTTATGTGAAGTTAAGGGGGAACGGAGGCGGAAATGGGAATGCTTTGATTGATCACGGCTTGATTCAACATCTTCATACAACGTTGGATGCCTACAAGGAATCCATTCATAAAGAAGAAATGGTTTCAAAAGAATTAGTATGGTCCCTTTTTTATACCTGCAGCAGGTTCTATATACAAAGTAAATATTCTAGAAATGCCGTAGATCTCATGAGAGAATTTGATAAATTAAACTATAAGTTACTTCGCACTTTCGACAATTACGACAATTAGCAAGTATTTACTACTCGATGGCTTAGAGCTAACTGAAAAAGATAGAAAAAGCGGTTTCTTGCGGGAACCGCTTTTGTTTTTCTTTACTAATTGGGCAGTTTAGTGCAGCTCTTTTATATAAAAGGACTTGCTACTACTATTCTCCTGTTAAAATATGGGGGTTGTTAGATTCATTTAAAAGGACGGCGAATTACTTTAATAATGCGTGCCCCTTTACTAATCAGTCTTTGTGCTTGAGCCACATTTATTCTAACGAGCACTGCTACATCGGTAGAGTTCTCAACGTCGAATACTGAAAAGATCTGCCCATTGGCGAACAGTACTCCTTTAAGCTCAACTTCTTTTCCGCGGGTTGGTCTTGGAACAGTATTTTGAATTTTGCAACGCATTACACCCGCACGTATTAGACGGCGTGCTTGTTCAGTAGTCGTTCTAACCGCGAAAATCGGGTCTATTTCTACCCCTGTCGTTTTCGCTTCAATTTCAGATATTAGAAAAAATTTACTTCCTATTTGTGCAATACAATTGGAGCCTATGGTAACCGGATTTGCCATAGTGTATCACCCCCTCGAAACATGGTATGTATAGAAGGAGAATTAAGAAACGGCGAAGTTCCTAGCCGAGCAGCTTTCATATGTAAAAAAAGTTGCATGAACTGTGCCATAGATTACAAACAGATTTTATTCCACTAACGGGCAGCATAGTTTAATTATGTTTATTTTATCCTGATTATATTGTCTATCCATCGTGGTATTATTGAATGCAATAAACAATATAACACTTCTGATGGGGCGTGATTTGAATATGAAGGATCCCTTTAATCTGATGAATTTGGATATAGAAGAAGCAAGTATATACGAATTACAAAATGCGATGGAACAAGGTGAATTTACTTCAAAAGAATTAGGATGTGTCTGAAAACTAAATAACATGGTAAGATTTGAGAAAACGAATGGGGCGTCAAGCATGATTCAAAGACGGTACGAAATAAGCGATGAACAGTGGGAACAAATTAAGGACATGTTTCCACCCTACAAAACAGGGCGTCCGTCAAAATTAAGTGAAAGAACCATGTTTAATGCTTTTTTATGGATCGCTCGAAGTGGTGCTGCCTGGCGCGATCTACCGGAGGAACGCTATGGTTCATGGAAAACGGTCTACAGTCGCTTCTGCAAGTGGCGAGATACCGGACTGCTTGTCGC
>NZ_LVWH01000052.1:0-6454 GCF_001909045.1 Paenibacillus sp. P3E
GACTTTATTCTTTAGGAATATCATGTTATTGTATAGCCGAAAAAAACCTCATCAAATAAGCCTTCGGATTCTATACCAAAGGCTTTTTTGATGAAGTCCCAGCCTAACCAGCATGCCATCTCGTAATTGATTGATGTTGAACTATCCTACTCGTTCGTTAAATGACCAATTACTCATCTAGTGTTGCATAACTCAATCATTCCGACAGTTCAATAACCCCTAAAGCGTGTAATAAACATTCCAACCAAACGATGGCGAAGCATTCAAGTGAACCTACTACAGGGCCAAACCGTTTTGTGTTTTGCTCCTGAAATTATTACGTGTAGATGAACTAGTACGGCGGCTCATCTCAGTCCCCACAGTGATGCTACAATGGATGATCCGCAGACGCCTCTAAGATCCATCGCCACTCTGACCGCAACATTGCAATCTGTCGATGTGCAATCACTTCCCTGCCGCCATCCGCTCCGCCTCCCCATACTCCTGAATAATCAGATTGCCGCCGCTTGCCTTCCACTTCTCTACCTCCTGGCGGAAGCCTTCGGCGGAGATATTGCCCAGGATATAATTGTAGGTAGCATCCACGATAATGGCCGAGAGCTCGGTATTCTTTTCGTCAAAGGTTGGTGAGCTGAGGCTGACGGTCGGATCATCGACCAGGAACTGCTCATTGTCTTCGCTGAGCTGGTCAGCGAGGGCGGTCAGCTGCTCTTTTTGCGCCACCTCCATAATGTTCTTGTTGCCGATATCCGCGATCATCAGGGAGTAGAGCGGACTCACCTCATTCACACGAAGCTGCGAGGTTTCCTCCGGGAGAATCACTTTGCCGTCCTCCAGCTTATAGTGCCGCCCTTCAAATCCGTATTTCATCAGATTGGCGACATCCTTATCCATCGTCCGGTCAAAAAATCCGAGTACTTCCTTCAGCTCCTTCTCCGTGGCAATGGCCTTTTTGGAAAAGAGATAGAGTCCGTTGTAGTTGGGAATGGACCATACCTTGTAGCCATCCGGCCCTTGGATCCGGTTAATCAAGGTCAGCTCGGCGGCGGGATTGCTGGCTTGGGCCTCAATCGAGAGACGCTGCACATCGGTCATACTCCCGATGAACATGCCAGCGCTGCCCCGTATGAACTTATCCCGCTGCACCTCCTTGCTGGTCAAGGCGAAATCCTGATTCATCATTTTTCCATTGTACAATTGCTTCATAAAGTTCATCGTATCCATATATTCAGGCGTCTCAAATTCAGGGATGAACTGGCCGTTCACCAGCTTCCAGTTATTCGGCGTACCGAAGTAGGAGCTAAGCGTCTTGAATACTCCATACACCAGATCATTGCGGTCAACCAGGCCCAGCGTATCCGGTTTTCCGTTGCCGTCGGGGTCATTATAGGTGAACTCCTTGATGACGTTATACAGCTCCTCCAGCGTCTGCGGTTTGTTCAAATGGAGACGATCGAGCCAATCCTTGCGGATGATAATTCCTTGTCTGGAGGATGGGCGCTCCGTGTACAGGCCGTAGAACTTCCCGTCCACAGCAGTCTGATTCAGAATTGAGGGGTCCAGTTGCTTCAGGTTCGGGAAATCCTTAAGATAGGGACCAATCTCCCAGAAGGCCCCCGAGCGGATTGCATTTTTGACCAGATTATAATCCGTAACCTTTACAAAAGTGACTTTACCCAGGGAGCCGGTCGCCATCGCCGTATTCATTTTGTCGGTATAGACGCCCTCTGGAACCCAAGTGATCTCCAGCCCCACACCGGTCAGCTTCTCAATCTCCGCAACGATATCTTTGGCCGGGGTTTGAGGGAAATGGAGCGGTGCCAGGATGGAAATCGACGGAACCTCTCCGCCGGAGCCGCTGCCTGCAGCATCCTCCCCGCTGCAAGCGCTTAACATAATCATCATCACAAGCAGAACAAGCACACAGCTATATCGGGCAGCCCTGCGCCCCAAGTCCGGTCTGAACATCCATGTATCCTCCTGGCCTATAAATTATACATTTCACTCCTAATTGATGTACAAATTGCATTTGATAGGGATAAATAGAGAAAATGATTATTGCGGCACCAGATGATTATTGTTATTATCCTTCGTGATGCATACACTGAAGACAGGCGACTGCTTCTACTTCATGCAAAAGGTGCTGAATCTATTGAAACATTTAAGCTTCCTGAACAAATTAACCATTTTCGCCTTTGTCCTCAGCACATTGCCTGTGCTGTTCATTGGTTCTTTTTCTTACTTCACATCCTCCAGCGAAATTCAAAAAAATGTTAACCGTAACAAAAAGGAACTTATTTTACAAATTACATCAAATGTAGAGCATAAGCTGGCTACTGTCAATCAGACCTTAAATCAGGTCGTGAACTCCTCTGTATTGAAAAAGGCTCTGAACAATCCGTTAAATGTAACCGATTTCATTTTATATAATGACATACGTACAGAAATTCGCAATATGCAATCTTTTGATACAAAGCTGGAGGATGTGATCCTACTGAACCAGCGGCAGAACTGGATGATCAAAAATTCCGGGCTCTACCGTCTGAATGAATACGAGAATTACGAGCAGCTGACCAACCTGATTAATCTGCCTGACGAAACTTCCTGGGTCCTGAATCCCGCTTCCCTGTTCTACAGTGAGGAGAGCATTAACGTCACGGGGTGTGAATACAGCATCAGCCTGATCAAGAAGCTGCCCACTACCAAGCTGCAAAAATACGGGCTGGCGATTGCCAATATTCCGGCCTGCAGCCTGCAGGATTTCATCAATTCCGATCTGCAGCCACTGGACAGCATTATCGTTCTGGACAGCTCCGGACGAATTCTGCTGCACCCGGACCGGAGCCTCATCGGCCAGCCGGCTGCAGCCAGCGGCTTCAAGGATTTCGCGCAAATTTCCAGCGCCGCCAGCCCATCGGGGCAATTCAAGACCGTAATGGACAAAAAGGATTATTCCATCACCTATACGCGTTCCCAGCAAAACGGCTGGATCTATCTTTCGGTGACTTCAATTGCAAGTCTGACCAAAGAGTCTAACAAAATCGGAACCTACACCGTATATGTATGTACTCTCATGCTGCTGCTCTCCGTTCTGCTGGCCTGGCTCGGCTCCCGCAAAATGTACACGCCCATAGAGCGTCTGCTGAACCAGATGGGCCAGCGCAAGCCGGATATCCGAAAACGGCATACGAATGAGTTTCAGATCATCGGCGAGCAGGTCCATCATCTGTTCCAGTCCAAGTCCCAGCTCGAGAAGGAGGTTGCCCAGCATATCCAGCAGGTGCGAACCTTTGTCCTAATCAAGGCCTTTCAGGGGAATATCAAGAAACGGGAGCTGCTGGAGGAGCTGGAGCAATTCGGCTACCAGACCCAGCTGGAGGAATGGCAGACTATGGCTGTAATTACGACCAGTATTGACTTCTCTGAAGAGAACAGCTATCAGAAAAAAGATCTCAGCCTGCTGCTGTTCGCCGTACATAATATGATCGAAGAGCTGGTCCCCTCAAGCAACCGGCTGGCGCCGGTGATCATGGACCACACCGTCGTGACGCTGATCGGGAGTGCAGACGGCGATGCAGAGTCTTTTCACAAAACACTCTATTCACTGACCGAATCGCTGCAGCAGAAGATCAATAACTATCTGAAGCTTGCGGCCAGCATCGGGCTGAGCCTGCCCTTCCATGCCTTTGATAAAATGTCGATTGCGTACAGGGAAGGCCTTGAAGCCCTGAAACACCGGATCACGCTGGGTAAAGGCATCATTATTCAATATGAAAATATCAACTCCGGCAACCATTATCTCAATCTGAGCTATCCCACTCATAAAGAAAATGACCTGATGGACGCCATTAAGCTGGCGGATACCGAGAAGGCAAAGGACCTGCTGCACAAGGTGTTCAGCTGTATTTTCTCACCGGGGCTGTCCCCGCAGGAATGCCAGATTCCCCTGACACGCCTCTTGAACAATCTCCTGATAATGATGCAGGAATCAGGGATCAGCCTGAGCCAGCTTCATCCGGTGAACGGCTCGTTATTCGAGGAGCTGACGGATATTCATATCGTCGCTGAGATTGAGGACTGGTTCTGGACGGTGGTCATCCAGCCGATGATCCGCATCTTTGGCAGCAGGCAGAATGCCCAGTACCATAATATCTCGGAGAAGCTGATCGATATCGTCCAGCATGATTATGACAAGGATCTCACCCTGGAGGAATGTGCTTCCCGGCTGCACTATAATGCCAACTATATCAGCAGTGTGTTCCGCAAGGAGACGCAATATTACTTCAGCGAATATCTCGCCATGTACCGGTTCAAGATGGCGAAGAAATGGCTGGAGGAGACCGACATGCCGATCAAGGATATTGCCGCCCGGCTACGCTACAATAATTCGCAGAATTTCATCCGCTCGTTCCGGAAGCAGGAAGGGATGACCCCCGGCCAGTACCGCGAGAATGCCGGCGCAAGGCAGCGGGTGGTGCCGGATGATTATTGACGGAAGAATGTATAGCGTAAAGCCTATCAATTCCGGCATACTATTCTCAAAAAGCCGCGGCCCAAAAGGAGAAGGCTCCTTGGGACCACGGCTTTTTGGGCGTTGGAGGATGTTTAGGCTTTAGGCTTGCGCGATTTGCTTCTTCTGATGAAAAAAATGACTCCAGCCGCCAGCAGCACAATAACTGCACCTCCGGCAAGCACAATATTCCTGATGTCCGGCACATACACCACCAGACGCATCGGCTCGGAATCAGCCATCGTGATGTGCCAGGTCAGTGTATTCCCATCCTGCTCGTCAGCGTTGTTAGGACCATAGAGATTATATGGCAGCGTTAGTTTGAACGCCAGTTCTTGGCTCTGCATGAACAGCCGGACCAGCGACTTGGGTACACTCAGCGTTCCAAGGGTGTCTAGAATCTTATCCGAATAAGCGTTCAGCTTGGGCTGGGCCACCACGTCATACCGAGTGTACAGCCACTTGTTTTCGGTATCTACTTGTGTGTCCACAATATCAAGGTTTCCCGCATTCAGCTTCACATCCTGTATGGAGGCATAGGATTTCAGAAATTGATATTCCGTGGATTTGCCCACTTTTGTTTTGTGCAGTTCAATCCCTGCCGCCTGTAGTCTGCTGCGAAGCAGATCCTCAATGGTACCGCCCGCCAGCGACTCTGCACGTGAATCCAGCTTAAGATTGAATGCAATATCCATGCCTCCGTCCTTCTTCACCGTGACATGTGCCGTCCCAAAGGCGCGTTGAAGTTGTAAGTCATGGTTCGTCTTTATTGGATTAGGTCCTATGCCTCCAGCAATATTAACTTGCTCGTTTTGATAGGGAATCTCTGAAATTGAAAGCGACCAAACAAACAAGAAAATATATAAAACACTGCTTTGCAAAACTCAAAGGATAATTAACTGACTCCTCCATTTTGCACACCTCACTTTTATATGCATTTACGTTATATCATTCGGAATAATATGTAAATCTCCCGTATCATTGCAGGATGCCCTGCTAACTTGCTGCTTATAATGACTTACTAATATCAGAGGCATTATGGGAGGCTAACGGATTTACAGGAGCTTACGCACTTGAGCACACGCATGTCGGTGCAAATTCGGGTGGGTTTGCAGTATTGGCCAGGGAAAACTATATCGTATGAGACCCGTAGAGAGCCGTTAGAGCCGTTACTATCGGGGGGCGAAGGAAAAACTCATCACATAACTCGCCACAGGTAGGCTCACAAAGGATTCAGCGGACGAGGAAGCCGATCAATACACTGAATCATTCGAAATTGGGATTTTACAAACGTCAAATACGCAATCTATGACGTTAAATAAAGCAATAAACACTTACCAATATAAAAAAGCCCACTAACCGGAACCAGTGGGCGATTTTGCATTTTACTTCGGACTACACGCCGGAGCTTCCGATCAGTGTAGTTTCACTCAAACCTCCTAACACCGCTATGAAAGCAACTATATGTAAATTAAAATTCATACTCCATACGCTCCCTTTCTTTATTCACTCTCTGTACCAGGATGCTTGCAAACTGTACATTTTATAATACGCACCCAGTTTGTTGATCAGTTCAGTATGTGTACCTTGTTCAATAACCCTACCATTATCTATAACAATTATACGATTGGCATTTTTAGCCCAGCCCAATCGATGTGAAATAAAAATAGCTGTTTTATTCTCACATAAGCAAAAAATATTATTCATGATTTCGACTTCCGTCTTCGGATCTATAGCTGATGTAGGCTCATCAAAAATCAATAGATTTGAATCACTGAATAACGCTCGAGCAATCGCTAACTTTTGCCATTGACCACCTGAAAGTTCTTGCCCATTTTCAATATTTCTGCCTAATGGTACATCGAGATCACCAAGTTTCTCATAAATATCATAACAATTGCATTTTCTCAATGTTTCAATAATTAATTCATCATTATTGATTTG
>NZ_LVWH01000053.1:0-6174 GCF_001909045.1 Paenibacillus sp. P3E
ATTTATATAATTCTTATAACAACTAATAAAGTTAGTTTCTTTTCGAAATCATAGTTGCTGGACATCCATGGTTCTGCCATCATCATGCCAAATTGCTGGAAGAGGATGTACTTATGGCTTGGCATATCGCATGCTCAGTAAAGACTAATTGTGCAGTAAATTCCAGTTCGGCAAATTATGAAAGTGAATATTTCTGCGTTCATTCTTCCAGGTTTGGCTGCAAATGATGCCGAATTACTTAACGAATTTGCAAAGACTGACTGTACCCTTCTTTTCTCAAAGGAAAGGTGTTTCTTACATTAATAAAAGAAGGTGAGATCATGGCTGACAGCATTGAACAAGTTCATGAGATTATAAGGGAATGTACGAAATTGGGTTATGCACTCAAACAAGTGGCTTGTCTAAATCAAAAAACATTATTTAGCGTTCAAGAGGTTAATGCTTATGGTGAAAGAAGTTTGATGATTGATCTCGTACTTGAAGAACTTTGTCTAAACTTTTTTAAGGGTATTCCGGCTGTCCGTAATATTATCAGTGAAGAAAGTGGTTATCTGGACTTTAACCGGGGGAGGTTTACTGTAATCCTTGATCCTCTGGACGGTACTAAAAATTTTACTATGGGTTTATCTTACTACGCCTGTTCAATAGCTATTTTGGACGAGAATGGCGAAGTATGTGGGGCATATGTAATTAATTTAGCTAATGGTCATGAATACACTGCTATCAAAGGAAAAGGCGCATTTCGAAACGGACAGCCGATCCATACTTTGATGCAGCAACGGCTGAATCAGGGAGACGGCATATTTGTTGGATTAGCAAAGACGGAATGGGGGCTGCAAGCCATGAAAAGGGTAATTCTTCAGCTTAAGAGCTACAGGGCTATGGGATGTGCGGCACTGGATCTCTGCTGTTTGGCGAGTGGTGCTGCTTCGGTTTTTGTTGATATCAGCTATACGGCGAAACTGGTTGATGTTCTTGCTTCATCCCTGATTCTTGAGGAAGCGGGAGGTTGGGTTACTACTGAGAAGGGGACTTCCATCACACTACTGACTACACAAGGAAATATCACCGAAATTACTCTTCAGCAAAAATTTTGTACTCTTGGAGCTTCCAATGCTTCTTTGCAGGAGATTTTAATGGATACAATCGGATTGCAGGGATCGGTCTGGCTATGAATAAAAAACTAGGAATAATGGTGTAGGCAAAACCACAATGATAGAAATGCTTGCGGAAAAGTTATGTAATGAAGGGAAGGAGGTTCTTTTAACTATGTAGCCAACGCCAGAAATGCGTCAGCTTCAAATTTTTAAAACTTTTATTTATGAACCTGAAAAACGTCATCTGGTTGATTACAACGCCCTGCAAATGTACATGTTCGCAGACCGCTTGCAGCATTATAGAGAGATTATTGAGCCTGCTCTACAAATGTCGTCGATCAGGTGGGACTTGCGATGTCTATGTGGAACCGCATGTTTGCTGTACCAGCCTGAGTTAATTACCCTTGCAGCGCTGCCCTACCGCTTATTAGCGCGATTATGACTTTGAGCTTTTTAAGAGGAAAGGGCTGCACGGCTTCATGATTCGCAAAGAACTTAAACCTTACGGAAAATCCAGCATTATTGAAGGGAATCTACCTTCAGGCAGTCGAGTGCTGCTGATTGACGATGTGACGGGTGCAGGTTCAGCTGTGGCAAGATGTTGTGAAATATTACACGAACTGGGCATAGAAATGGTAGGGTATTCATCAATCGTTGACCGTCAAGAACAGGCTGGTCACAATTTGCGCGAACAATTCGGCGTAGAATGGCTTCCGCTTGTTTTAATCGGTGAATATTAAGGAGTTAACACATAATGGATAATGCAGTTGGGATTATTGGGGGAAGCGGGCTCTATCAATTATTGGAGCATCATGACTCTTTTATGATGACAACACCATATGGAGATCCATCCTCGGCCATTCAGTCTGGTGTTATTGCTGGCAAACAGGTATATTTCATTGCCAGGCATGGAATAAAGCATGAGATTCCCCCGCACAAAGTTAATTACAGGGCCAATATCCAGGCATTTTATAACCTTGGTGTACGAAAATTGATAGCGACACACGCAGTGGGTAGCTTGAATCCTGCTATGGTCTCAGGAGATTTTGTGCTATCCCATCAGTTTGTGAACAGAACATGGGGACGACAGGATACCTTTTTTGACGGTCCGGAAACGGTTCATGTTTCAGCCAGTGACCCTTTTTGTGAAGATTTGAGAGTTATTGCGGAAGAGAGCCTCATATCATCAAAATACCGTTTTCACAATGAAGCGGTAATGCTGGTTATACAAGGGCCGCGTTTCAACACGCGTGCTGAGAACCGGATTTATTATCACGAAGGAAATGATGTCATCTCTATGACTGGATATCCAGAAGCAGTATTGGCCCGTGAACGTGGAATATGCTATATGTCACTTGGAGTTGTTACAGATATGGCCTGTGTGCTGAATAGTCAGGACCATCCAGATCTTCCCACTACACATGAAGACGTTGTTAACAACTTTGCAGCCTCCGTAGAAAGAATGACTGCAGTTCTGGGAGTTGTACTGACTAAAATCGAACCCGAACAATGCAGGTGCGCTTGTGCGGGTTCATTAAAAGGAGCTCATGTCTAATGATCAATCAGTGGCTTAATGTAAGGAGTTTGCTCACGGAAGAACAGTTACAGAAAATATATAAATATGAAGAGGTCGAAGAGTACCGGAAATATCACCCGGCTCAGGTTATCGAACATGCTATATCTAAGGAGCGTTGGATCGGCATCCCAGAACCAGTTAAACAAAGCTACCGTATGGTTGGCCGCCAAACGCCATTGCAGCGTGCATACCGCTTAGAAAAAGCTTGGGGGACAACTAATCGGATATATATCAAACGTGAAGATACTTTAAGCAATGGGAGCTTTAAGATCACTTCAGCTTTACCGCAAGCTTACTATGGTTCAGTGGAGGGTAAAACGGCTGTAATTACCGAAACGGGTGCAGGTCAAACAGGTGTTGCAGCGGCACTTGCTGCAAAACTGACTGGTTTAAATTGTAAAGTCTATATGGTCCGCAGTTCTTATGAATTAAAGAAGCTAAGGGTCCTTATGATGAAAATGTACGGAGCGGACGTTATAGCTTCGCCAAGTGATCAAACAGAGGCAGGAAGGGTATTTCTGGCTAGAGGTGAAAGAAACGGTTCTATCGCATTTGCAACCTCTGAGGTACTGGAAGAAATTGCACAAGCGAATGGTAGTATTAACATTGCAGGCTCATTATTTGATTTCGTGCTTACTTACAATACTGTAATTGGATTAGAGGTAATAGACCAGCTTACCAGTCACAATATAGAACCGGATATCGTGATTGGCTGTGTAGGCGGTGGCAGTTCTTTTGGTGGCTTTGCCCTACCACTTGTAGATTATTATGGAGAACGGTTGGAACGTGTGATTTGTACTGAATCTACAGCCATTCCAACGCTTACCAAAGGTGAATATGGTTACGATTATGCAGATGGAGAAGGAGGGGGCAGTAAACTGCTGATGTATTCCTTGGGGTATGATTTTAGACCACCAGCAATGCACGCTTCTGGTTTGCGCTATCATGCTGCGGCTCCGATCGTATCCCACTTTGTCAATCAAGGCATCATTGAGGCTCAAGCCTTTGATGAAACGGAGGCCATGGCTTCGGCTATTGAACTCGCTAGGAATGAAGGGATCATCGCTTCACCGGAAAGCTCTTATACAATAAATGCGATTAAAAAAATGTGTCGTCAATATGAGAATAGAAATATCGTTGCCTTGCTGACAGGAAACGGTCAGCTTGATCTTGAATCCTATGGCGGCTTTTTGTGATGCGGATGCATTTATTACAACGCAGAACCGACAATGGCTTATGGGGGTTACCTGGTGGCTCATTAGAGTTAGGAGAGACCCTCCCAGAGGTAGCTAAGAGAGAACTATTAGAGGCGACAGGTTTAATCGCAAATTCATTAACATTGTTTGATGTGTTTTCAGGCGACGAGTTTTATTACAAATATCCTCATGGAGACGAAGTGTATAATGTTGTGACTGCTTATTTATGTAATGATTATATCGGCACTTTAGAAAAGAATAGAGAAGAAGTGATAGAATTACGTTTTTTTGATTATAAGGAAATTCCTTTTGAGATTAAATCCACCCGATTTGCCAATAATCAAGCAATTTCTGTTACACTCCCTCGAAATGATTCAGTTTTCTCACTCTGACTCATGAATTCGCAGGATTTCATCCTGTAGTTAAAGTGAAGAAGAGGATGATGAAGGAGCCGGTGGCCGGGAGATGGAGAATTGGGCATGCGTAAATAAAGGGTGAATATAGATCACCCATATTGCATTTGTGAAGGTCTGAGCTTTTGATCTTCAAAATCGGCCATCTTTTTAGCGCATAACAACGGATTAGAGTTTCGTGGAACAATTATAAAAACAGGGAGTTTTGAAAATGTACTAATTTAGCGTTCTCAGACGATCTCTAGCAGGAGGTGCTATAGCATAAAAAAACCCCGGGAATCGGGAGCTTCTCAACAGCAAAACTTGAATTAATTTGTAACATCGGAAATAGATGAACTAGTTTTTCCGAAAAATTCTCCATTAACGTTACTACCGCCACCACTCCATTGAAGCGTATAGTCTCCACCACGCATGCCTTGTTCGTAAACATGTTGGAAATTTTTCCATGTAATAGATCCATCTCCTGGAATCACCTCGGAAAAATATACCCAACCTGAATTTTTGTGTGTTAGGCTAACAGTAACTGAACTGCTACTATAGTTTTTCATAAGCAGTTTAATATGGCCATATCCCTCATTTATAGTAAAGGTTTTTGGTACAACTGCGCCTCCCGTCACGGTACCCCCAATGGGGTTGGACGTATCAATAACAAATATTTCAAAAAAAACGACTTGCGTTTTCCATATGTATCCATGCGAGAGAGAATCTCGCTCAGCTGTTTGCTCGTCTCCTGCTGGCCTTTCCGGATCTCATCACTGAGCCTCTCATTAGTAGAGGCCGCCTCGCCTCGTGCATCAGCTAACTTCCCCCTGAGACGTTCGAACTTTTGGCGATCCCAGCTCACGTTGCTTTTGATTATCCTCTCGCTCACGTTGCATGGTTTCTATGAGCGTGCGGTTATAATTCTCCTGCCGCTCAAACTGTGCCATCACCGCAGAATGTAGACTCGTTAAGGCTTCCGAAGATACATCGCTCACACCATTCGCAGCAATCACGTCTATGAGCTACGTTTATCTTAGACACCCGATAAAGGTGAAGGTGAGGATATTCAAAGGGTCAATTCTATGGCTGCAGCAGTTTTCCCAAATGTCGGCATATTAAAACAATCGAAGTAGTATAACAGAGCAGTAATCCTGTTGCCAAGTTATTTTAATTCTCTGAATTTGAGGTGTTGTTTTTTGCAATAGCATGTCTTTCTCAGTGATGACATTTGAATCTTCCTTGGCTAACATCCAACCTACATGGCGAATGTTGTTTAACTGATAAAAATCTTATGTATATGCATTCACCAGCACCACCGCTGTTCGTTGTTTAAACAGCTCTTTGTAGCCCCGGCTTCCTCTAGTCGGGAACGTGTACTTAAGTCAGTCCGTATCGTTCTTTAATCTTGAATACTTTCTGACAGCCATCTTTCTTCCACGGACGCATGGTGCATAATGGCCGGAAGTGTTCTTTTTTGGTTTTGATTAGTTTTTTATTTCGCATATTGTAGTCAATGAGCGGCTTCGTTACAATCGTCCACACCTGTGTGTTAGACAATTCGAAACTTATCCCGCAGTAAGCAACTCTTGCTCTATATTCAGATCCGCATGCTGGGCAGTCAGTGCTGTTAGGTCTTTTTGTTGTGGTGTGCATCTTCTCACAGGTGGGACCATTGGCTTTTTAAACCATTGGATAAGTCAAAAGGCTCGAATGTAATTTGCTCCATGCGTGGATTTTGTAATAGCCATCTATAATACCACCCTAAAATTATGAATAAAATGGGCTATAGTCAAATTATATCCTTTTAAAAAGAAAATATTTACATAAATAGATAATTGTTGTACGATTTTGATGTGGTGATATTTAAAGCATAGTTTGTATGAACATAAAGAGGGGAATGATCATTATTA
>NZ_LVWH01000054.1:0-5882 GCF_001909045.1 Paenibacillus sp. P3E
TTTGAGAGGAGCTGTCCTTAGTACGAGAGGACCGGGATGGACGTACCGCTGGTGCATCAGTTGTTCCGCCAGGAGCATGGCTGAGTAGCTACGTACGGACGGGATAAGCGCTGAAAGCATCTAAGCGTGAAGCCCCCCTCAAGATGAGATTTCCCAGTATGTAAGACCCCTTGAAGACGACGAGGTAGATAGGTTGGAGGTGGAAGTGCAGCAATGCATGGAGCTGACCAATACTAATCGGTCGAGGGCTTATCCAAATGATAAAACGCAGATTCGTTTCGGATTCAGTTTTCAGGAATCAAGTTCTGATTCATGAGGCCCAAGAGGTTAAGTGAAAAAGATTTGTTTTCAGCATTTGGCGATGCTGAGACCTGAATGATGCATTTGCACCGCAAATGCCCGTTTGGTGGCGATAGCGGAGGGGTTCCACGCGTACCCATCCCGAACACGACCGTTAAGCCCTCCAGCGCCGATGGTACTTGGACCGAAGGGTCCTGGGAGAGTAGGACGCCGCCAAGCACATGGACCACTGCTGAATAATTAGCAGTGGTTTTTTTGTTTTAATGAGACAGAGGAACACCTTTGAAATATCAGAGTTTTTATACAGAAAAAAGGATAATGATTAGGAAATTCAGAAATTCCCATAAGACTCGCAGGGTGACTTAAGCTATAATGAAGGCTAAAAGAGAAAAAGGGGCATAAGTAAATGAATCAATCTAAAGGTGAAAAAAGCCTGCTTACGGAGAAGGAAGAACGCTTTTCTTCGAGCGGTTTTATTTTCGCAGCCATCGGCAGTTCTGTTGGTCTGGGGAATATGTGGAAATTTCCTTATATTACAGGAGAAAATGGCGGGGCGGCTTTTTTTCTTCTTTTCATCGTCTGTTTGGTGCTAATTGGCTTGCCGGTTTTGTTGGCTGAGCTGGCTATCGGACGCAGCGGACGGGGAAGTGCGGCGACATCGTTCATACGTGCCGGAGGCGGGAGAGGCTGGAAAGCAGCCGGAATTCTGCAAGTAGTGGCGCCTTTTCTAATCCTTTCTTTTTATATTATCGTTGCAGGCTGGACGTTGAATTACGCGTTGATTTCTTTCAATGGACAACTGTTCAGCACTAGTGACTATGCAGGTGAATTTGGTTCCTTTATCTCAGGGTATATGCCGATTGTCTGGCAGGGTGTGGCTATCCTGATTACGGCGGGTGTAGTCATCCTTGGGGTGTCAGGAGGGATTGAGAAATTTAACAAAGTATTGATTCCCGGCCTGGTCGTTCTCCTTATTGTACTCATGATTCGCGCCGTAACCCTTCCGGGGGCAAACGCAGGAGTGTCCTTCTTCCTCAAACCAGACTTCTCGGTGCTGACGGCGGAATCCGCGCTGGTCGCTTTGGGACATGCTTTCTTCTCGTTGTCACTCGGGATGGGGATTCTTCTGACTTACGGTTCATATGTGGATAAAAAACAGTCGCTGGGTACCGCTGCACTTGCCATAGGCGCCGGAGATTTGCTATATGCATTTATAGCCGGGTTGATTATTTTCCCGACGACGTTCTCGTTTGGCATTGCCCCCGATCAAGGGCCTTCGCTGATTTTTATCGCTCTGCCGGCGGCATTCTCTGCGATGCCCTTCGGTTCGTTCTTCGGCGGTCTATTCTTTATCCTGCTGGCCATTGCTGCTCTGACCTCGGCCGTATCTCTGCTTGAAGTGCCCGTATCTTTTGCAATGGAGCGCTGGAACTGGAGCCGTCAACGTTCGGTATGGATCTTGTCTCTGGTCCTTTTCCTGCTGGGTATTCCTTCAGCGATGTCGCTGGGCATGTTCCCTGAGCTTACTTTTGGGGGCAAAGCCTTGTTTGACTGGATGGATTTCATCACTTCTAACATTATGCTTCCGCTCGGCGGTCTGCTGATCACTATTTTTGCGGGATATTTCTGGAAAGGGGCGGCGGAAGCAGCCGGATTACAGGCGCGCTGGTTCCGTATCTGGTTGTTCATGCTCCGGTATGTTGCGCCGATTCTGGTGTTTTTGGTGCTGCTCCATACCTCAGGGATTCTTAAATTCTAATTCAACCATCTGCAGAATAGACAATAAACTCTACGCCCCCTTGGGTTGTAGGGTTTTTATGTGTATTTCGGTTAATAATTGGTATCTGTTTGGATAACCTATTCCATAACCCGGAAGAAACGAGGCGATAAGCATGTCAGATTTGAACAAAAGTCACAAGGAAGCAGTTGAGACGGTGAGAGAGCTGATCAAAGGTATTGATACCGCGATGTTCACTACGATATCAGCAGAGGGACTGGTATCCCGCCCCATGAAGACCCAGGAGGTTGAGTTCGACGGAGATTTATGGTTCCTTACCAAGAAGGACACTAGCAAGTTCGGGGAAATCCTCCATGATCCGAGGGTTAACGTCGTATATGCCGATAAATCCTATGTCTCTGTCCGTGGGACGGCCAAGCTTGTTCAGGATCTGGACAAGAAAAAAGAATTTTGGAATGCGGGGTATGATGCTTTTTTGCAAACCAGCTATGATGACCCTGAGGTAATTCTGATCCAGGTGCAAGCCGAAGCGGCTGAATATTGGAAGAGCGGTAACCTGGCCGAGAAGGCGACTTATTTGTTTAAACGAATAACGAACCAGGATACGGAGCAGTCGAATCTCAACCAGACTATCGAATTAATGTAGGCTGCCGAGCCGACATCTAAATATCAAAGTTGGGCGAATGAGCCAATTAGCCACCAGGACAAGTCCTGGTGGCTTTTTATACAGGTATGAGCGAATACGGACACTATGCAAGAGAAGTCCCCTGTTGCATAGCGGTATCCTAAAACTATATTAATGACCTCCGTAAAGCTGCCTGGCTTGCCGGTTTGTTTCTTTGATTACAAGATAGGAATGTATATGCTTTGCACAATATATTATCCTTCTTTTTCTCGCTGAACCGGATACCTGAAAACGATCGTAGTACGCTGATTTGGAAGCATAAGCTTTTAAAAGGACGACGTTGCTGTTTCTACTTGCAATGTGTATTCTCTAGGCGGGTTTAATAATCGTAATTTTGTATTTCTTCACCACTTCCAGATCTTCCGCTGTAACACTGATTTGCACATTCGTAATTGGACTGGAAAGAAACACAGTTCTAGGCAATGTATCCTCGATCAGAATGTCATTGACATAGACCAGGGCATTTTTGTGCGAAGGGTTGGCATGCATCCGCACCGCCGGTGTACCCGCGCTCACAGTCAGAGTGTAGTCAGACTGATCGGCGGTAAATGCCCCCGAAAGGCTGCCTGCGTCAAAGATTAGCTCGGCCAGCTCGGCATTACTGCTGTAGCTTGTCATCATCCGCAATTGATCGAAAATTCCGTTCATTTGCCCCGGAATGACAAATTTGACCGCTACCTCGGTGGCAGTCTTTATCCGCTCTGCCGGAATGAGGTATCGCTTATTATAGAAGGTCCGCACTTTATCAGTTATCAATGTATCGCTGGCGAGCAGTTTGCCGTCTACATAAATATCAATCGCTTTGCCGTTGTTGCCGGAGAAGTAGGTGACAGATAAATAGTTATCCTGCTCAGGGAGTACTTTCAGCCGGTAGCTGAACCAGCCGTTATTCTCTGCTTGTCTAAGGGTATAGCCATCCCAGACGGCAACCGTAGTGTTCTCCCCTTGGATGCCATGCTCAAGCTCGTATTGATCATTGCCAACCGGCAGACTGTCAATGGTAGCTTCCCGAATCGTCTGATCCTGTTTCCCATGCCAAATATGCTCCTGTAACTCCCTGGAATCCGTCTCGACAAGCTTCCAATAGATGCCGTAGCGTTCTTCATGCTGCTTGTAATGGGGTGTGAATTCCAGCCGTCCGTCCTCATCCGTTCCACGTAATACGAAGACTAGATCTCCATTTTTACGTATGAAATGCTCCTCGAAGTGATCCAGCCAATCGCTGATGCTCCCGTGAGACGGTGTGATAAAATCCTTTACCAGCATATTTTTCGTTGGCACGCTGACAGCTACACCTGTTGCCGACTGTGTAAGATCATCTTTTCCCAATGCGGCGCTTAGCACCACCGGTCCATATTTGAAAGCTACCACATTCGGGGCGTCAGGCAGTGTACAGTACAAAGGCTTCATCGGGAATTGAATGCTTAGCTTGTCACCGTCCTTCCAGACATTCTCCAGGACAGCATACCGGCCCTCTGTCCGGAAGGCTACTGTATTTCCATTCAAATGAATGTTCATCGTCCCGGCGATCCAATCTGGTATACGCAAACGCAGCTCTAGTGTGGTCGCTTGACTGTCCAAGGTACGCAGAGTGAATGTGACTGTATCCTTATATGGGAGGTTGGCCTCCTGCTCCAGCTCGATCCGGTGCGCTTCCGACACCAGGGTTGAACTGACATATTGATTGACGTAGATGCTGTTGCCCCGGTGGAAATAAAGGCTGTCATTCAGCTTGGTGAAGCTCTCCATGCCGGTGCCGGTACAACACCAGAAGTGGTCGAACGGAGAACTGTACACCTTGAAATAACCCGTCGCCATGGGTTGAAAATACATCGTCATGCCGGTATGCGGATGCTGTGAAGAAAGAATGGCGTTGATGAACGTGTTTTCGTAGAAATCGGCATATTTGATGTCTCCGGTAAGCTTGAACAGTTCTTTGGTAAGCTTCAGCATATTGTAGGTGTTGCAGGTTTCGGCCGTAAAGTTGGAGCGTTCTCCGTCCAGAATATCCGGATCGCCGAAATGCTCCCATTCGCTATTCCCGCCTGTAATATAGCTGTGGTGATTGACAACCATATCCCAGAACTGCACCGCAGCTTCCAGATAAAAGCGCTCTCCTTCTTCCAGCACGAGATAGCGGTTCAATGCCCCGAGAAACTTGGGAATCGTCGTATTGGCATGTTTGCCTTTGAGAATATCCCGACCTTCACGGACAGGGGTAAACAATGCAAGTTCATCGAACATATGCGCCGCATACAAATGATGACCGTCCTGCGTAATCTTGTACAGATCATACAGGCAATCATTCATCCCTCCGTATTCAACCGAGAGTACCCGTTCCTGAATTTCAGGCGACCAGGCAGAGACACGCCGGTACACCCATTCGCCGAGCCCGGACACTATACGGTAAGCTGCAGAGTTATCGGTTGAACGGTAGACAGCGACCAGACCGGCGATGATTTTGTGCATGGTGTACCAGGGAACCCAGGCGGGCTGCTTGTTTTCCACATGATCAAATAATGTCTCCGGAAAAGCGGACAGATAACCGTTCTCCAGTTGGCATTCCCCCAGCTCACCGATGATGTATTCCAGACGTTCCAGAAGTCCGCTGCTGCCGGTATTCTCATAAGCCTGGGCCGTTGCGGTCAGATAATGTCCCAGTGTATGTCCTCTGATTTCGGTATTTTCCCAACCGGGGTATTTTTCCCCTTTGGGAGGGAGCCCCCGATTTTCGCGGAAGCCGGCTAGCAGCCGGTCGGGATCATAGCTTTTGAGATAAAGAATTTCTTTGGATAAGGCATTAACCATGTAAGGGTCGGTAAGCGTGACCTGATTCATGGGAAAAGGATGGATAGGTGATTGTTCCGTTGTCAGGAGCGGGTTGTTGCCTAAGGTCATATTTTTGCTCTCCTAGAATTAGATTATTCAGGCCGTTTTGCACTTAAAGCTTATAATTTATAGGCGCCAGACGTAAATAGAGCAAGGTTTGAATATGTGTCAAAAGGGTAGATTTCTCAAAATTGCAAATCGATTTTGTTTAAATCTTTATAAATTGAAAAATGATTATATAAATACATTATACTGATATACACTCATTCCAGGTGATGGGTCATTATTTTGATGACTTATTTGGCATTATCATGTTTTATTATATTTAAT
>NZ_LVWH01000055.1:0-5769 GCF_001909045.1 Paenibacillus sp. P3E
CCAATACCTATACAATTAATAATAACATCGCACTTATTTTCATACATAACATCAATATGAAGCACTCGTATGTTAGCATTATTTATGATTTCTGTTTTTAAAAATGAATTCACCATTTCTATATTTCTAGCATACAAAAAAAATTCATAGTTTGGATTATGATGTAAATATACAATTAAATTTTTGGCAATGTGTCCGGTTGCGCCGAGAATAGCTATCTTCATCTTGTAACTACTCCACCATTATTATTGGATAATTGCATTGCCACTTCAAGTATAAGATCCTCTTGCCCAGCTACTACTTTTCGACGACCCAATTCGATAAAGATATCTTTAGGACTAACACTGTATTTTTTAGCTATACGCTCAACTGGTTTGGCAAAACCCGAAAAAACACCTGTCATCCCACTAATGATACTCGTAGAGCTCACTGTTGGTGGTTTTGCAAACATCTTCTCGGCTTCATCTGCTGTATCCAACAATTTAAATAAATCTATGCCCGTGTTGTAACCTAATTGGTGCAGAACGGCAACAAGGGTTTCTAGTTGAGCATTACCCGCTCCGGCTCCAAATCCACGGATAGAGCCATCCAATATTGTTGCTCCTGCTTCCAGCGCCGCTAATGAATTAGCAACACCCATTCCCAGATTATTATGCGCATGGAACCCCACTGGTATATCCAAAGCATTCACTAAAGAACTGATTCTTTCAGTCACATCTTTGGGTAAATATGCTCCAGCTGAGTCCATGATAACAATTCCTTGCGCACCATAGCTCTTCATTTTTGAAGCTTCGCTAACTAATATATTTGGTGATGCCATATGTGACATCATTAGAACCCCGTAGACGGTCTTATCCTTCTGACGAGCGTAAGCAATATGCCGCATGGTAATATCAGCTTCAGTACAATGAGAGGCCACACGGACAATGTCAACCCCGATGTCAATCGCGCTGCGCAAATCTCTATTGATCGTTGCAAAACCTGGAATCACATGAACTGCTAACTGCGTGCTCTTCAGATTATATCTACAGATTTCAAGCATTTGAGCGTCGCTCAATAAACTTTCTCCTAATTGTAACGAAGAAGCCCCTAGGCCATTACCGTGTCCTACTTCTAATATTGGAATACACGCTTCCTCGGCTAACACGGAGTATCTATCAATATATTCATGAGTTAGCTGGTGCCCTATCGCATGTGAACCGTCTCGTAAGGTAGGGTCACTAATTGTTATATTGTTATTCATGCTTCTACTCCTTTGCCGTATATGCTATTTTTCGCATACTCTTCCGCCATCGCAATAGCAGCACAATTAATGATGTCAAGATTACCGGCATATGTGGGAAGAAAATCCCCCAAACCTTGTACTTTAACCATAGTCACGATTCTTCCATTCTCGATGATAGGCCCCATAATTAACGAATACCCTGGAACATAATACTGAATTCGTTTCACCATTTCCTCCACTTGCTCAGTCAAAGCTTTAATATTGGGATCTTTTACAATTGCGAATACTGTTGTTTGCATATCTATACATGGAACAGCAGGGTTTAGGTTTAGTATAGCTTTTGACCGATAGCATTTAGAGAATTTTCTAATCGCTTCTTCCGTAGTTTCAATGTACTCATCCAAATTAATTCTTGTAGCCGGTCCTGCACTCTTGGAAGAAATACTCGATACTACCTCAATATAATCGATATCCTGCTGTGATTGTCCGATTGCATATACAATAGGAGCCGCAGCTTGTCCACCACAAGTCACCATATTCACATTGTCTTTATCCAAACATTCTTGCAAATTTACAGCGGGTATGCACATCTCACCAATCTTTGAGGGAGTCATGTCTATTACAAATTTACCTAGTTCCTTTAAAATCGAGGCATGCTCAATATGTGCAACCGCAGAAGTAGCATCAATCACAATATCACAGCAATCAGGACGATTTATAATTTCCTCGACACCCATATGAGAAATAGCAACCCCCATGCTTTGAGCTTTCTCAAGGCCAGGGGAAGACGCATTTCTTCCAATAAAAACTGAACAGGTCAAATATTCGGAGCGCATTAATTTAATTAATAAATCACTGCCTATGTTCCCGCTCCCCAATATTGCAACCTTTAATTTCTGCAATTTAATCTCTCCAATTCATATACAGAAGGACCAATTCCTTGATCCCTGTGTATTTAAATAATAAATTACTCTAAGATGTTTGCCTTATATTCATCTCTTGGAAGGAATGGAAACATATCATCATATTTCATGGATATCATCGTTCCATCCTCCAGTTTTTTTGACGATACCCGAGGAATAAGTAATTGGTCTGGTGGAGTAATAATCTCACAAATCATTGCCCCATTATAACGGATCAATTCATCTATTTTTTCGTCCATAGTCTCCAGATTTCCAATTTTCATATAGCCCAAGCCAAATGTTTCTGCAATTTTATCAAAGGGAGCGAATCCAACACCTGACTCAGGTCCTTCGCCTATAAAACGACCTTCCATAAAATTGTTCTGTGTATGCCGAATTAGTAAATATCCATTATTGTTAAACAGAATGAATTTCACAGGAATGTTATTATGCTTAATAGTTTGAAGCTCTTGCAAATTCATTTGGAAAGATCCATCGCCCGTTACGCAAAAAACAGGTTGTTTCCCTGTTGCGACAGAAGCACCTATAGATCCCGGTGTGTATCCCATAGTGGATAAGCCACCTGTAATGATATGTCTTTGTCCTTCTTTCACTTTAAAGGCTTGTGCGTGCACATGAAAACAAGATCCCGTATCCACAACAAATAATGCATCCTCAGGTGCCTTTTCAGAGAATTTCGTCATAAAGCGATAGGAGTTGATCCCCTTACTGTCATCATCATATTCCTGAAGGTCTACCGGATAAGTATTTTTCCAGTATGCGGTTTTCGTTAACCACTCTTCCTGAGGCTCAACTGATCCCATACTTTGAATCATTTTGCAAAAAAACTCAAGTGCATCACCATGAATGACTAGATCATGCTGAACCGATGGTTTATCAATTTCAGTAAGATCTATATCCACATAAACCTTCTTCGCTCTTTCAGCAAAGAATTGAAAATCGTAACCCACAAGACCAATTCCTAAACGACACCCTACTGTAATAAGCAAATCACAGTTCTGAACGGTAAAGTTCGCAGCACGATCTCCGTAAGTCCCTGGTCTACCCACAAAAAGATTATGATCATGAGAGATTAAATCCATCCCTAATCTTGAGGTCAAAATAGGAATGTTGGCCTTTTCAGCAAATTTCTTAAATTCGTTCAGCGCACCCGCTAAACGAACACCAGCTCCTACAAGCAAACAAGGTCTCTTACTGTTTTTCAAAGCATCAATAACTTTCATAATTTGATCTGAGTTTATATCCAGCATCTCAGGCTCAAAGACATATCCTTCAAATCGGTCTGGATCAAAAGATGTACCTTGCAAGTCTACAGGAACCTCTAAATAAACAGGACCGACCCTCCCATTTTTCGCCATATAAATACACTTTTCAACCTCATACTTCACACGCGTAATATCATCTAACATAACTGCATATTTGGTTATATGCGAGAACATAGATAATGAATCAAACCCCTGCAGAGGAAACTGTCTTGGGCCTTTAATTTTAGCAAGAGAAACCTTCGAGTTTCCAGCTACAATAACCATAGGAGAGGAGTCAATATACGCTCCCGCAACTCCCGTAATAGCATTAAGAGCTCCGGGACCAGCTGTTACATAAGCTGCTCCCATTTCATTATTTAATCGGCCGTAAGCCTCAGCAGCCATCGCGGCTGCCTGTTCATGATGGCATGAGACAAACTCCTGTTTATCATGTTGATAAACTGCATCTGTTAAGTGCATTATCATTCCACCAGTAACCATAAATACCGTTTTACCACCCGCTTCATATATAGCATTAGTTATATAATCTGCTACCCTCATAATCATTTACTTACCCCCGATACCTCTTGAGATTATCTTTAGTTAAATACTATTTTCATATTCTTCAATTTGACTAAACGTAATTTCATACATCGATTCACCATTATTGTAACACCGGGTCCATTCCATAATTTTCTCCAATGTATGATCTAAATCCCATCTAGAACGCCAATTAAGTTCTGCCTTGGCCTTAGAGCAATCCAACTTAAGATACTGAGCTTCATGCGGATGTGAGGCATTATCCACATCGTAAATAGCTCCTGGCCATTTCTGGCAGATCCTCTGAACAATCCATTCAACAGGTTTGGCATCCTCATCAGACGGCCCGAAATTCCAGGCACTGGCATATTCCTCACCATTTTGATAGAGTTTTTCGGCCAAGAGGAGATAACCACTTAAAGGCTCAAGAACATGTTGCCAAGGTCGAATAGAATTCGGGTTGCGGATAATTATTTTCTGACCATCCACAATCGATCTTACAATATCTGGAACAAGGCGGTCGGCAGCCCAATCTCCACCTCCAATGACATTTCCTGCTCTAGCAGAAGCAACAGCTATTGCTCTTCCGTCTATTTGGCTATTCAGAAATGAGCTTCGATACGCACCGGTTACTAATTCAGAACAAGCTTTGCTGCTCGAATATGGATCATGTCCACCCAATGGCTCATTCTCTCTGTAGCCCCAGTGCCATTCTTTGTTATCGTAACATTTATCAGTAGTAACGTTAACAACAGCAATAACACTTTCGCAATTCCGAATGGCTTCCATAAGATTGACAGTACCCATTACATTTACTTCATAGGTTTCGATAGGATTTCTATATGATTCACGAACCAATGGCTGTGCAGCCATATGAATAACTATTTCAGGCTGAGCATGTTCCATTGCAGCATTTAACTGTTTTGCATCTCTAATATCGGCTAATATATGATTTTCGAGCAGACTATTAATATTACATAACTCGAATAAACTAGGAGTAGTTGCAGGTTGTAGTGAGTATCCTGTAATCTCAGCTCCCATTTTACTTAACCACAGACATAACCAAGAACCCTTAAATCCTGTATGCCCAGTCACAAATACTTTTTTTCCATTCCAAAAATCCCTGTTGGTCATTATACATTCACCGACTTCGTTGCCCAAGTTTTCCAAGGTGCCTTTCCACTGGCCCAAAGATCCTCCAAGTAGTTCTTGTCTCTGAGGGTATCCATTGGCTGCCAGAATCCATTATGTTTATACCCGAAAAGTTCTCCATCACGCGCCAAACCTTCCAGTGGTTCCTTTTCAAAAAAGGTTTCATCACCAGAAATATAATCAAATACTTCGGGCTGCAGAACAAAGAAACCTGCATTAATCCATGAACCATCACCCTTAGGTTTCTCCTGAAACCCCTTAACTTCATTATTAGTTCCAATGTCAAGTGCACCAAATCGTCCGCTCGGCTGTACCGTAGTAACGGTCGCAAGACGTCCATGTAATTGATGTTGCTTGACCAGATCTGAAATATTGACATCCGACACCCCATCACCATAAGTCAACATAAAGGGTTCATTTCCTACATACTGTTGTATTCTTTTCACTCTTCCACCAGTCATTGTATCCACTCCTGTATTCACAAGAGTTACTTTCCAAGGCTCTGCTGTATGTGTGTGGGTTACTAATTGATTATCACTGGTGAAATCAAACGTAACATCCGACTCATGCAAGAAATAATGAGCAAAATATTCCTTTATATAAAATCCTTTATAACCAAGACAAATAACAAAATCGTTAAATCCATAATGAGAATATAATTTCATAATGTGCCATAATATTGGCC
>NZ_LVWH01000056.1:0-5511 GCF_001909045.1 Paenibacillus sp. P3E
GCGACAAGCAGTCCGGTATCTCGCCACTTGCAGAAGCGACTGTAGACCGTTTTCCATGAACCATAGCGTTCCTCCGGTAGATCGCGCCAGGCAGCACCACTTCGAGCGATCCATAAAAAAGCATTAAACATGGTTCTTTCACTTAATTTTGACGGACGCCCTGTTTTGTAGGGTGGAAACATGTCCTTAATTTGTTCCCACTGTTCATCGCTTATTTCGTACCGTCTTTGAATCATGCTTGACGCCCCATTCGTTTTCTCAAATCTTACCATGTTATTTAGTTTTCAGACACATCCTAAATTATCGGATAACTGATGAGTTAAATCCTTCACTTTTTTTCAACAGATATTCAAAATAACTTTACAACTACTCTTCTAACCTATAGTACAAATTCATTCTCTCAATTAAGTTTAACTCTAACTTATTAATTTTTGGCTATTTGAAAAATTCAATAATATAAAAGGCCTTTATAGAATTATCAAAATTTTATAAGAGCCTCCACAATGTTATATTAGTACATAATCCCGTTTCAATTCTTCAAGACTAATTGGCAATGCAATCCACTCATGGTCATTTATAGGCTCAAGTGGAAGAATTACAAAATCTGCATCATTGTTAATTTTATGCTTTTTAGATGTTTCTAAAAATGTTATTATGGCCTTTAGCTGCTGTTGATTTACTCCTCTAACAACAGAATTTTTATCATCTATCAGTGAAAGAAATTTTTGTGCAACTCTTTTTGAATAAAAAAGAGGAATCTGCTTGATAGAAGAATGACTTGGTGCGCATGTATAGGTCCCTGTTATTTCCCCATTAATTGTTTCCATCAAAGTCCAGAAAGGTTGACCAATTATTGTTTCATTTGGAAGGAACGCTTGCTTTAATTGCAACGATAAAATTTGCATTAAATTTGGTAAGTCATCAATTGTTAATATTGAAATACCGTAATGCTCAGCATAATCTTTAGCTCCAGATTGATAACCGACTTTTGTAACCATCACACCAATTACATTATTAACATCATTTATTTTGCCGTGAAATTCAGTCACCTTGCCTTTAGAGATAGGTACATTATAATCCTTACACTCAATAGCTACCTTATGGAGTGCATTAGCCTTAGTAAACTCATAAAAAACATCAAATTCATGCTTTACACCTGAGCGACCAATAATTACAGCATTTTTAGATATAATAGTATTTCGATCTTCTAATCTCATAATTGATTCATAAACATAATGAACGAAACCTTCAAACTCACTTCCAGCTTTCAACATTCATTCCCCCTCTAATTAAATCATTAACAATGAATTCAACCATTTTTTTCATCTCCTTGTATTTATCGTCAAGACAATTACAAACAATTAGTGTAAAAAAATGACCAAATACGAAACTCTTTTCCATTTTCTAGATTCAATAAAAGAACCATCACTTATAACAAACCGTCAACTCCACCCGATTCCCTTCCCGATTATAAATAATTTGCTCCACCAGCTTCTTCAATGCTCTATTCTTCTCTTCACTTGTCACCGCTACATCCCACAACTCCCTAAACTGCCCAATCCGCTCAACGATCTGCTCCATCGTAGGATAATTGCCTTCAGCCACTACTACTTTCCGCAAATCCTGCAATTCTTCCACCAGTTTCTGAATCTGTCTTGTCCTAACCACCTTTCGCTCCATAAAGACCTGCTTCGTAATAATGTCTTCTTCATAGGATTCATGTAATTTATCTAATGCCCGTTTATGCTTTTGCTGCTCCTGCTCCTTCACGGCAATCATTGTCTTCGTATCGTTATAACCGCGACCTTGTAGCTCAATCTCCTGCAAAATATTTGGGTCAACATTGATGATCCGCTCATATAAAGCATCGAAAAACTCTTCGTTCAATACCTTACCCTTCTGCTCACATTTGCTGCCATCCTTATAATGGTGATAGCATAAAGCACTTCAATATTGGCCCTGTTTCTTGCTTTTCCCCACTCTAAACTGCATTCTACAGCCGCATTTCTCACAGTAAAGTAATCCCGATAGGGGAAATATGTTTCTCCGGCTATTGGGATTCATCAGTCTATTCTTCACTAAACGTTCTACGATGGCATCATGTTCTTCCTGATTCTTCAATTTTTCATGTGTTCCCATGACCTTGATTCTTTCCTCTTCTGGAACTATCTCTACTTGGCCACGTTTCGTTCGTGTTTTTCTGTAGGTGATGTAGCCAAGATGAATCTCGCTCAATAGCAGCCTTTGAACAGTTACATTGAACCATCCTTTGTCCCTTCCATCCGGCTTAATGTTGTATGGCGTAGGTATCTTGTTATTCGTTAACCATATCGCAATATGCCCAAGATTAATTGCTTCATTCTGCGCTTATTCGTTTTATACTCGATTCTGGCGAAGATGGACATGAAGTCAAAGGATACATCGTCATTGTCTATTTCCAGATCGTATATCTTGCTTGGGGTGATGATTACCTCTCCGAGTTCAAAAACCTTACTAATGTTAAAATCGGTAAATGATGCCGATGTCCCAGAAACTACTCCTTAGGGGTTTTGTCAAGAGTTTTTATGAGTCGGGGAATAGATCGGCCTGTGATGGCCCTTTTCCTCTTTCCGTGCAGGTAAATATGGACATTGATATGTAACGATTTAGCGCTTAGAAAACCACGTACAAGAGCGGTACAAGCGGCGAAAACAGTACCATTCGAGCATAAAAAAAGAACAAAGCCATAATAGCCTTGTCCTATGGGGGAGCGTGTCTAACCCGGTTAATCACGGCGTTGTGCCGTATTTAGTCCCACTTTGTAATTCGCTTATTAGACATGATTCAAATTACAGCTTCAACCACAAAGCGGGACGGACACCGCCTGTAAATTTGCCATCACTGATGTTGCCTTTCAATATATTGTTGCCTTGGATACCTATATTACCGTCACCGTGGATGTACACGGCTTTTACATTAACGCGGCCAGGAGACCGAAGCCACCACCACCATCCATAACGCCCAAATTTTGATTTTCTCTTACTGTTGTTTTCGTCTTTTCTTTCAAACCAATATCTTTGATTTTTTCCTCGGTTTTGCAGTTTTGAACGACTATCACCGAAATATTTGCACACTTCCTCAATGCTTAATAAAAATACACTGTCTTGCGTATCTGCTCCGCCTTTTGAACCATACCACTGATTGTCAGGATTTTTATTTATTACCGGCATTATTCTTGATTTATCAGTTGCGTTGAATTTGTCATAAAATTCACCATTAAGATATTTTCTTAACGCGCAGTCAGCCCAAGTTATATCTTTATAAGCAACATGGTAAGCGCGTTGTTCTATTATATCTTCGGTTATTATCAAAGCCGTTTTGTTTTGTATGTCAAGCACACGCCAATTATAACCGCCTAATGATAATGGTGAGTCGATTTTAATATCTTCCATTTAACCCTTCTCCTTAATCGGAAACAATAAATCAAGCTGTAAATCATTCATTTTACTGCCTTTATGTATAAAATTATAAAAGTTCAACGTTTCTTCAAATCCTTGCCCCGCAACCGTTTCCGGCGATGTCCAGCGTGGGGAATCCCAGTCATTATCATATTTATCGCTTGCGTTAACCCATTCTTTTAATAAACGCCAATCCTCGAAGTCCCACGCCCTTAACACATGTGCGGCATATAACCCGCCGTCAAAAGTTCGTTTTACTAAAGGCGCAGGTATCTCTATGTCGTCGGGAATTGATACCCACACCTCATATACATGCGAAGGTTCTCCGATTACTGCTGCTCCCTTAGAGCAGTCAAAACCAAAACTCCGGGCATCGGGTTTGATTTTTAGCAATCCGCTTTCTATTACAAATTGCGTTATCATGTCAATCGCTTTACCTTCGCAGCCTTCTCCCATTGCGTAAGCAGCAGCCACAGTCATGGGCGGCAGATATACAATCCGCACATCTTTGTCCGCCAGTTTGTTTAAATTTTCATTTGCCTTGTTTAATTCTTCCATTGACTTTTCCTCCTTGAAGTTGATTTTAGAGACAGTCAATGAATCCACAACCTCCAGTAAACTTGCGTCGTCAGGTAGCGCGAATTTCGTACCTCTGAGATTTAGATATTCGACAAAGGCTTTGATGACACTGCGAATGGTGGAGAGCGCGGTGATTTCGTCCTCAATCTCCGCAAGGTTACGCTCAAAGGCTTCGATTGCAACGCGCGCTTCCGCGCTTTGCAGAACCTCCGCAATCTGTTTGAGCGGTATCCGCAGTTTACGCAGAACGATAATCTGACGCAGACGTGTGATGGCTTCGGCATCGTATGCGCGGTATGCGGAATCTTCCTTTTTCGCAGGAGTAATCAACCCGATTTGCTCGTAATACCTAAGTGTACGGGTTGAGATTGAAAAGTGCTTTGACACATGACTGATGGTTTGCAGTTCGATGACTATCCCTCCTTCTGAGAGTAAATATACAGGTTTACGCGACGTTAAGGTCAAGAGAGGAAACAAAAAAATTCGTTTAAAAAAACGTACGGAAAACCAAGATTATGCTTGCCGTGCAGATAATATAAATATTCAATCTCTAACACCGTGTTGATATGCTCACTGAAGAAAAGAATTTTACCATACAGAGATACCTTCAAAAGCCTCTTCCGACCAAGGGAACCAGTTCACCGGGTTATGTGCGTGTTGCAGCAGATACCGTGACTTTTCCTGGGCTAATCTATTGGGTACTTAGGTTTAACCCATTTTGTTATATTCACAATTTTTCACGATGTCATTGTACTTTCATCCATAAAGCATTCTGCCGATCATCTGGACTTGATAAAACTATCATTCCAGATTGATGACCTTCAGGAATTAAAAATCCAACCCAACCGTTGAATGGTTTTCCTCCTGATACGCTGGGCGAATATTTGGAGAACATAAAAGAAGGAGTTCTCTTTTGTGTTACCGAGTCAATATACTCAAACCTATAATTATTTATTGAAAACGATGCCCCAGATTTTTCTGATGCTAAGATTTCAAGGTTCACTTTTACAAGAACATAGCTATAACCGCTTGGGGCAGGTTCTTTTTTCTCTTGAAGGATTTTCAATGCATCCTTTCCTGTGCTCGTTTCTTCGATGGAGACTGAACCAATGAATTTATCAAAATTTTCATTTATTTCAAAATATGCCTTTGAACCGGAACGTAATGGATTGGACTCAGTATACCCGCCGTACATGCTTATGTCTCTTCTCAGAATACTGATTGTATTCGACTCAGGCATGACGTGGTATGACCCTTCCAAACCTTCAATAACTGTGCGCAAAGGTACATAGGTCACTCCATCAATGACCTTTGCTTCTCCTTTAATATCAGCCCCGTTTACCCTTAAAGAGTATCCGGCAGTGGCCGCAAAGACCGTAATGGATAGACATACTACTGAAAACATACCAAGAAAACTTAAAAGCATTAACTTTTTGTTCACTATTGACACACTCCTTTACCTATCCTCATTCTCTAAAAAATAACATTTCCCTTC
>NZ_LVWH01000057.1:0-5451 GCF_001909045.1 Paenibacillus sp. P3E
TCTTTATCCTATCCCGGAAGGGAAGGAGTCTCAATTAGTTGAAAGGATATATCTGAAGTGATTTAATCAATGTAATGGTGTTTTTGAAAATCAAAGGCTATTCAGAAGAAACGAAAAAGAGAGTTTTTGAAAATTACTGATTTGATACGTCAATAAAAGTAAGTAAATTTATATTCTTTTCTGGTAAAGACGTGGAAAGAAGTTGCTTCTGTAGAAAGATTAGTTCTTTTGGAGGAGTTCAAATAAATTCACCGGTTGATCATTAATTGATATGTAAGTAACTATGACAGCAGAAGTTCCGTCTGTTGGCGGGGTGAATCGTCAAAGTCCACTTTATCATAAGTAACATCAATTTAAAAAAGGAAAGTTGAGGTTTTTGTGTGAAAAAGAAGTTAATCAGTTTTATAGCTACTGCCCTAGTTTTTGCAAATGTTGCAGGGGTGGTTGCTGCTAAAAACTATGAATCCTTGCCACAAGCGGTTTGGACCCAAACGCCGAATGAAGATTACATACCGATTCAAGCAGAGAGTTTCTATGTGTCAGGTAAAGAAACACTGTACTTACATGTTGGAGAAGAAAGAACCTCAGAGACTAAAGTTTGGTCACCCGATACACTTCGAGCAGTAGATCCTAAAACAGGAGAGGTTAAATGGGTATTCTCCTTTGCAAAAGCAGGGTATGGATGGCCTAGTACAGAAGATCCTTTTGCTTACGCACCAGATGGTACGGTATACGCCTATTTTTCATCTGAAGAACTTCTTTATTCTGTGAGTCCTATAGGTAAAGAAAACTGGAGTAAGCACGTAGGGCAAGAGTTACCGCTCTCTGATAGCAAGTTGTTTCTTATGGGGGATGGAACCTTAATTGTAGCAGGGCAAAAATCTACAAAGATCGGTGCGGAAACGGTACAATTGATATCTTTTGATAAAAATGGTAAACAGAAAGGGAGTAAGACTGTATCCGGAAAGTTGAATACAGTGTCGAAAAACCAGATCGCCATAGAAGTGCTAACGAAGGAAGGCGATGCTCAAAAAGTTGAAGTGTATAATTCTTCCCTCAAACGCTCATTTCAATACACTTTCCCAAAAGGAGCAGGTGTGAACTTTTACACTGCTTTTGCACTCGATGATGGTACTTTTGTTTTTTCAGTAAATCAAGCGAAAATACATAAACTTATAGCATTATCACCTAAAGGCTCGGCTATCTGGGGAAGAACGATTGATCAATTTGGATTTGCTTTTCAAGCTGGGGCTGATTATATGGTATTAAATCCTCATACAAAAAAAATTAGTTTGTTTAACCAAAAGGGTTTAGTAAAGGAAAGGGTATTATCGAATTTAATTTTACCTGAGGGAGACGGTCTGCCAACGGCAAAGAAAACTGTAGAAGGAAAACTACTTGTGGATCTGCTTAGCAAACAGTATATTTTTGACGAAAAAACGCTGTCCACAGTGCACGAATTTGGTCAAATAAATGGTACTATATTAGATTACCGGGAAAATAGTGTATTAGTATACGCCTGGCGTGAAAATAAGATTTCAAAGCATATGTTGAATTAATGTTCTATATTTATGGAGAGGTTTAAGGTCAGGACTAAATAAATAAGAAACTATACTGGCACTTGCTTGCTGTTTGATAGAAGAGCCCGAGAGTCTGTCTTTTGACAGACTCTTTTTGCTGTCGAAATTTAGACGTATAGTTCAAAAGATTTATGTAAAAAGTAGGATTTTCATGTAAAACATTTGAAGTCTGGTGTTATAATTTGGATAAACATAATCGTGTTATTAAGGAATCTGGAGGGGTGAAAGTGGCTCGTAGTTTTGGAAGTACAGTAAGTAAAATGATAAAAGAAACTGCAAAAGCGCAACGTGCAGCTGAAAGATCAAGAAATTCCGCTATTCGTGAGCAGGAAAGACATTTAAGACTACAGCGGCAATATGAACGTGAGAATGAGCGTGCTATTAAGCAGTCAATACGCGAACAAAAAGCACTATACATAGAAGAACGTAAAGAAGAAACGAATGATTATAATGAAGAAATTCTTTACCGACTAAATGAATTTAAAACAATTATAAGTGAAACGCTCGGTGTGGATGACAAGATTTCATTCGAATCACTGTATAAGAAGAATGAATATCCTGAGTTTATTGTCCCCTACGTTAAGCCAATTCCGGCTAATCCGTTACCAGCACGAGAAAGCTTCTTTGCAGGAGTTGCTATGGAACCCTCCTTTATGGAGAAGATCATTGGTCTCGGAAAAAAAGCACGGCTAAGATCTATTGAAGCAGCGGAAAATGCATATAACTATGCTCTTCATAATTATGAGTCTGCTGAAACTAAAATTAATGAACTGATTAAGGAAAATGAAAAATCCCTCAGCTCTGCAAGAGCAGAATATGACGAGGCAATGCGTTTATACCTAGAGGAAATAGCATCTCATAATAGCTCTATTGATGATTTTAAAACCAGCTATTTCAATAAAGACAAAGAGGCCATTGAATCTTATAGCACCCTGGTTCTGGAACGTTCCAATTACAGTGACATTTTTCCGCAAACCTTTGATTTGTTTTATTTGGAAGAGAGCAAAGAATTATTAGTAGAGTATGAATTACCGGATGTGACGGCTGTACCACAGAATAAGGAATATAAGTATACACAGAGCCGGGATGAGATTAAAGGCGTGCCTTTTAAACCCAAGGAATTGAATGAGATCTACTCTATACTTGTGGCTTCAATAGCACTCCGTACACTCCATGAGCTTTTTGAAGCTGACCAAGGGAACCATTTGGATTCAGTCGTGTTTAATGGAGTGGTATCCACAGTGGACTTAAGTACAGGGCTCGACATCCGGCCGTGCATATTAACCATTCAGACCCGGAAAGACGAATTTATGAAGTTCGATCTCGCCAGAGTGGAGATTCTTGCATGTGTAAAAGGTCTTAAAGCCCAGCTCTCCCCTTCAGTAACTGAACTCACCCCAGTTAAACCAATTGTCGATCTTGTCATGTACGATAAACGATTTGTAAATGAAAGAGATATGATAGCTACTCTTGATACACGAACCAACCTTTTGGAGATGGACCCTTTTGATTTTGAACATTTGGTATGTAACTTGTTTTCGAAAATGGGTCTTGAGTCTAAACTGACACGCTCTAGGCGAGACGGTGGAGTTGATGTCATTGCTTTTGACCCGCGCCCTGTATTTGGTGGAAAATATGTTATTCAGGCAAAAAGATATAAAAATACCGTAGAGGTTGCTGCAGTCCGAGACTTATACGGTACCATGATGAACGAGAATGCATCGAAGGGGATTTTGGTTACCACATCAACGTATGGTCCCGATGCCAGAAGCTTTTCCAAGGACAAGCCTATTGAGTTAATTGATGGCCGGGTACTTCTGCATATGTTAGAGGAGCAGGGAATTTATGCGAAGATTCAGTTGTGAAGTGCTCAGTTGAGTACCTGTAGAGAGAATGGTGTATTAATGGATATAATATTGAAGATTGTGCTCAGTGGTACTATCCCAATACTTATAAACTTAGTAATAAAAGCATTAACATCTTCGAGTTTTGATAATTTATTTTTTTTGAAGCATCAGAAAACACAACAAAGAATTATTTTATATGTAGTACTTGGAGTTCTTTTTTTAGCTTATGGTTCATTGCTAACGGCAATCTATGCTTCATTTGTAAAAATGAAATACACCATTGTCGTAGCCGCAATCATCATAGTGTTATTCTTATTGGGGATTATGATTTTAGGAATCCTATGCGGCATTAAATGGATGAAAGGAAAATGGTCAGTCAAAAAATTTACTTTATCAGAAACCAAGGCTAACCGATTAAGCTTTACCGTATTTATGTGTAACATGGTCGTATTTGCAGTATCATTTTATGACACACTGAACATAACTGGTTTGGAAAGAACAGAGCATATGGTCAAAATTCTCGTGTGTATTGGACAGTTCTATATATACGCATTCCTTATATTGAAATCCTATTTTTACTTAATAGACTATACCCGGCATCAGTGGAATTATGTCATTTCACCAAATCCAGAAGATATAGATAAAAGATATCTTTATGTTCTTTACTCGCTATCACCAACCCAAATGGTATTGTCAGAGAGCAATGAAAATGTAGAAAATCCATCGAGTGTTTATTTGTTTGATATTACGAAGCAAACGTATATACACTTTGAAAGAGTGGCTACGTTAAAAGGATAAGTGGGGGAGGATGATTGTACTGCGAACTTATAACTTAGAAGATGAAGTGAAGGCATTGATTTTAACTGAACGTGAAGATGATTACTGGGATTTTAAAGAGAGACATCATTCTAATAAAGCCAATTTGCTACATGATATCATTTGTATGGCAAATAATCGGGTTGATAAGGATGCATATATTATTTTCGGGATCTCCGATGAAACCTTCGAGGTGGTGGGCATTGAGAATGATGAGAATCGCAGAAATCAACAGCAGATGATCGATTTCTTAAAATCTAAGAGGTTTGTCTCCGGTATTAGGCCGAGAGTTGAGTTGAGAACGTTAATATTAGCTGGACATAAAGTTGATGTTTTAATTATCAAGAATAGCACTGATACTCCATATTTTTTGACTGAGGAATTTTCGGATTCCGGTAGAAAGGTTCGAGCTAACCACATCTACACTAGAGTTGGGGACACTAATACGGATATTGATAAAAGCGCAGATATCAATAATGTAGAGTACCTTTGGAAAAAGCGATTTCTACTAACACGTTCTCCATTTGAGCAAATTATGAAGCGCCTCGATAAAAAAGGAGAATGGAAACAGGACGAAGATGTATATTACAACATGTTCAATCCTGAGTTTACTATAACAATCGAATATGATGATGAAGGCCCCGAACTTGTACCTGAGTATTATGCATATGCAGTTAGTAATCCAGCGACTATGTATCAGATGCTTAGTATCAAATATTTTGGAACCCAACTTTATGGGAAACAAATAGTTTATTTAGATAGTGGGAGGTATGTTACACCTACACCTGAATGGGAATTTCTTTATTTTGGAGAATATAGAGTTCATGCAGATTATGCCTTTAAATATTTTATTAAAATTAGTCCTGCTTATAAGCTCAATGAATTTTTGTATGATGAAGAAGAACATGAAGCAAGCTTTGCTCGAGGAAGGTTCTTCGAGGTCGTCTTGTTGTTTGAAGATACAATGGAGAAAGACGCATTTCTTGAATATGTACACCGTTACAAAGATGACTTCCTAGAAAGGTTAACTACTCTTGATAGTGAATGGCCATGGATTGAGGCTAATACCAAACGTCAAGAAGAGCAGGTCGTGGTTCGGTTGAAAACAGGGAAAGTGTTAAATCAAATGCTCATTAATTTTCGTCAGAGTACCTTTTAAATAAAATCAATAGATTGAGGTGTAATAAAATTAATGGAATATCATAGAG
>NZ_LVWH01000058.1:0-5318 GCF_001909045.1 Paenibacillus sp. P3E
ATTTTAAACTATTTCTTTGGAGGTCATACTAAAATGAAAAAAGCTTCTGTAATTTTGTCGAGCGCTCTTGTACTTGGTACTTTGCTCGCAGGCTGTGGTAACAACAACAATAGTAACAACGCGGCAGCTACTAATGCCCCTGTCGAGTCCGCTGCACCTGCTGCATCCGACGCCGGCACTGCAACTGCTGAAACAGGTAAGTATCAAGATGGAACATATTACGGAACAGCACCAGCTGACAAAGAAACAGGCTGGCAATCATTCGTTCTGCTGACTGTTGAAGGCGGAAAAATCACCAAAGCAGATTGGGATGCTTTCAATACTAAAAAAGCTGGCGATCTGAAGAAAAAAGTTTCTGAAGATGGTAAATACGGACTGGTATCCAAAGGCGGCGGCCAAGCTGAATGGCATGAGCAAGCGGCTAAAGCTGAAGCCTTTTTGATTGAAAAACAAGATCCTGCAGCAGTAGTTGTAAATGCTGAAGGCAAAACCGATGCCATTTCCGGCGTTTCCGTTGGAGTAAGTGACTTTGTTACCGCATCTCAAGCTGCCCTGGCTGCAGGTCCTGCACAACTTGGACCATACAAAGACGGTGGCTACACTGCTGAAGGCGAAATGGATGCTAAATCCGGCTGGAAATCCACTGTTGCAATTACGGTTGCAGGCGGAAATATCGTAGCTGCTAATTTCAGCGGCGTGAACGCTGCAGGCGATGACAAGAAACAGTTTTCCATTGATGGCAAATACGGCATGAAAGCCGGCGGCGCTTCTGCTGAATGGCACGAAGAAATTGCTCTTGCCGAAAAATACTTCCTTGAAAACAAAGGTGCTGCTCCTAAACTGGATGCAGAAGGCAAAACTGATGCAATTTCCGGTGTTTCCATCCACGTTGGCGAATACTTTACACTTGCAGAAAAAGCACTTGAAGGCGCGAAATAACATTCGCTTCCCTTTTGCAGCTAATCAGATGAATGAGGTGAGTTTCTCTTGAAAAAAATAGTCATTTTGGGCGGCGGCTACGGCGGCGTACTCACGGCTAAGAAACTGGCAAAGAAGTATAAGAACAACAAAGATGTAGAAATTAAGCTGATCGACCGCAATCCTTATCACACTCTCTTGACTGAGCTGCATGAGGTGTCCGCGAACCGTGCGCCTGAGGATTCAATCAAAATTGATTTGAAGAAAATTTTTGCCGGTCTGAAAGTGGATGTTGTTCTGGATGAGATCAGCAATATTGACTTCAAGAGCAAGAAGCTGAAATCCGACAAGGCGACCTATGCTTATGATTACCTGGTAATCGGAACAGGCAGCAAACCTACATTCTTCGGAATTCCCGGAGCTGAAGAGAACACCTTCTCCTTCTGGTCTTACGATGATGCGGTTGTGCTCAAACGCCAGATTCGCGATATGTACACCAAAGCCGCCAAGGAGAAAAATCCTGCTGTCCGCCGTGCAATGTTGACCTTCGTCATCATCGGTGCTGGCTTCACGGGTGTCGAACTGGTTGGGGAAATGGCTGAGCAACGCGAAGAGCTGTGCAAGGAGTTCTTCATTGATCCATCCGAAGTACGTCTGATCGTTGCCGATATGGCTCCGAAGATCCTGCCTATCCTCCCGGATAAGCTGATTCAGAAGGCTGAAGCCCGTCTGCGCAAGCTGAACGTCGAAATCGTTACCGGTGCCAAGATCACTGAAGTGGGCAACGGCAGTGTAGCCCTCGGCGAGAAAAACATCGTGGATTCCCAGACAATTGTCTGGACTGCCGGTGTAGAAGGTTCCGAAATCGTTGGCGGCCTTGAAGTACAACAGCAAGGGCGTAAACGCATCGTTACCAACGAGCACTTGGAAAGTGTTGACCATAAGAATGTCTACGTAGTAGGGGATAACATCTTCTTCATTCCTGAAGGCGAAACCCGTCCGGTTCCGCAGATGGTTGAAAATGCTGAACAAGCCGCTCCGGTCATTGCGAACAACATTGCAGCAGACATCAGCGGTACCGCCAAAAAAGCCTACAAACCAGGCTTCCATGGCACCATGGTCTCCATCGGCAGCCGCTACGGTGTTGCCAACGTAGGTCTTCCAGGCAAGTTCTTCATGCTTACCGGATTCATGGCAATGCTGTCCAAGCATTTCATCAATATGTTCTATTTGTCTCAAGTCGTAGGCTTTAACAAAGTATGGACCTACATGATGCATGAATTCTTCCATGTAGAGAACCGCAAGAGCTTCGTGGGCGGCTACTTCTCCAAACGTTCCCCGAATTTCTGGCTGGTTCCGCTCCGTATGCTGCTTGGGGGCATGTGGTTATATGAAGGGATAGACAAGCTCAGAAAGATCTGGGAAGATCCGAATAAGATTTTCCTGATTCCTGCTCCTGCACATCTTACGGATGCTGCCTCCTCGGCCAGCGTTGCCGTCGATGCCGTCAAGGATACAGTGGATGCCCAATCCGCAGCTTCCGCAGTAACAACTGCCAAGGAAGCGGTTGAAGCTTTATGGGTTCCAGGATGGATTTATGATATCACCCATTGGTTCATGAACTTGATGTTCTATAACAGTGGCGGAACAGATTATACAGCCCTGGCTAAATGGTTCCAAATCGGCATGGTTTGTGCCGAAATCGTCTTCGGTGTTATGCTTATCGTTGGTTTGTTTACAGCTATCTCTTCCATAGCGACCATAGGTATGGCCGTTATGATTTGGTCTACCAAGATGGCTTCAACAGAAATGCTCTGGTACGTTGGAGCAGCTATCGCGTGCATTGGCGGATCGGGTAGCGTCTTCGGTCTGGACTACTATGTCCTGCCTTGGCTCAAGAAGCAGTGGAAACGAATCCCGCTTGTACGGCGATGGTATCTGTTTACAGACTGATGTGAATACCCGTTGTTTAATGCTTCTGTCACCGTTTAATAAATAATAACAGTAACTTATGTGTATTTTGTGTTGCTGCAGCTGAATATGATGATCTTAAGAGTAATGTGTCCGTAGGACACATTACTCTCCTTATTTATCAAGGTACTAGCATAATCCATCACAGATTTGTTTGGTTTTAACAAAGGGTTTTGTAGGGATAATCAAGGCTATGGTTTCTTCCGGCAAAACCGACAAGAAGGAGAGAATCTTGTGAACAGAAAACTCATTGAAGACAGCTTCCGGTTGCTTCAGACTGAAATGTCACCGATCGCCGGAATTCAACTGCATCTCTCTCCGTCAGAATGTGAGCAACTGCTCTCGGCACTGGAACGCCATGATCTGGAATATGACCGCAAAGTCCATTTGCTAGGTATTTATATCATTCTAATTGTGGCGGCTAAACGCCATATGGAATGTGCCCCACATCATCCTGACCTGACCCGCAACATTTTGGATGGAGATTATTTGTATAGCTTTTATCTGCAATTCGCAGTGAAATGCCGTGAACTGGACCTGGTTGCTTACCTGGCTCCTTCGATTAAAAAATTGCAAATCGCGCGGTCAAATGGAGACTTCGCAGAACAAAATCCGGCGGCGGGCATTGAAGAGTTCCTGATCCAGGAGCGAAGGCAGCACAGCCGCACCAGCAAAGCCATTTGACAGGTGGGAACCGTAAAGATGAAGCTGCATGAAGCCTTAAATATAGACCTGAACGAAATTAACCATGAAATTCAGAATATTGTAGCCCGTGATAAAGACGTACCCAAAAAGTCACAGCTGGCACAAAGCATTCTGGAGCTGACCGGCTCCGGCGGCAAACGGCTCCGGCCGCTGATGGTCATCGTCGGCGGCCGTTTTGGACGCAAGCCTTCGGGCCGCAGAACGCTTCAATTGTCTGCTGCTGCTGAATTTATTCACGCCGCCTCATTAATTCATGATGATATTATTGACGATGCTGAGCTGCGCAGGGGCGCTCCTGCTCTGCACACCAAGACCGGAGTACTATCTGCGGTGCATATCGGGAATTATATGTCCGCCCGGGTGATCGAGCTGCTCAGCAAATACACCGGTGACAAAAACCGGTATGTTCATGATTTGTCAGCCGTGGCTACCGCTCAGTTATGTCTGGGAGAATACCAGCAGATGGAGCATGCCTACGATTACAATCTTACTTTTGAAGAGTACCTGGAGAAATCCCGTAACAAAACCGCCCTGCTGATGGCAACCTGCTTGCGGGTCGGCGCGCTTTCTACGGAGAGCACAGAGGAAGTCGCGAACCTGCTTTACAACTTTGGCGAAGCGCTGGGTATGTCTTTTCAGATCCAGGATGACCTGCTTGACTTCACCCAGTCTGCCGATGTGCTTGGCAAGCCGGCCGGTAGCGACCTGCGCCATGGCCAGGTTACACTTCCAGTACTGTTTGCCCTGCAAGACCCCGGGCTGGCTCCGGTGATTCGCACCATCGGCCCCTCTTCATCGGATGAGGAGGTAGCTCATGTACTGGCCCTGATAGTCCACAGTGACGCCCTGGCCCGCACGGAAGAGGTCAGCCAGAACTATCTGACGCAAGCCGCCGGAATCATCCAGCAGCTCTCCAGCTACCCGGCGCATGCCGATCTGGAGACGCTGCTGCAGTATTTTACCGGCCGGGATCGTTAAGACTGCTCCGAGCCAGTGTGCAGGTGCATGTAACATAGACAACTGACCTGCTAAGCGGCTCATGCCAACCCGAACACCGAAGTAACTGTAGGCATACTCCTCTCGGGGCTGTCAGAGGCGGACGGACTGGAAGACAGATGATGGATGGACTGGCAAATAAACGAACAGATATACTAACTGACTGATACTACTTGGTGAGCAGCCTGTTCATCTAGTAGGTGTCAATCGGCCGCGTTCAGCCAAAGTGGAAAAAGTATACCTAATCCTTGGTTTTGCCCTTCTCTAGCGGCTTTAGTTGGAAAAAGTATATCTAAATCAGCCGAAATTCTACCAAACAGACGAATTATTGGAATTAGGTATACAAATTCCAACTAAACTTCGTTGTGGCGACGCTTCAGGCGAATTAGGTATACAAATTCCACTTAGCAATAACTCCTGCAGAGAATTACTCTCTCAGTTCAATTAGGTATTCACTGAATAAGCTGTAATCAAATACGATAACACAAAAGAAGGTCCCGATTGTTGAGGCCTTCTTTTGTATTGATCTATTTCTCTCGCTTGTTGGACCTTCTTCATATCTATCTCTCCCCCCCACTTGTGCATCTGTGGGTGAATGCGAGACGATAGATACTTATTTCGCCCTTGCCTTTGTCTTGCCTTTGCCTTTGTTTTTGCTAAACAAGCGAACGCAGCGAAGCGTACGTGAGTAAGTTTAGCTTTATGTCCTAGGGGGGTTGGGGTTGGGG
>NZ_LVWH01000059.1:0-104792 GCF_001909045.1 Paenibacillus sp. P3E
GTAGTATAGTAATAATTAACTACTAAGGAGGGTCTATTATCCTATGCCTTCATATTATTTCAAAGAATTTTGGACACCTCTAAGCTGGGTTGGGGTTAAATTTTTTCGAGACGACGAAGGATTTCTATGGATTAAGTGGTGGTCCAAACCGCGTAAAAGATTACGCTGAACTTAACTTATCCTCCAGTTCCAGCTTAAGCATATGACTTTGAAGAATTAACCCTTCCTTCACACCCGATCCGATAGTTCTTTTGACCTATGAATAGAGGATCTATTGTTGCTTGGGTCATCATCAGCAGGCTGCCTCAAAAGTAATCCGGTTCTTTCCGCTGCGTTTGGAGATATATAAGGCCTCATCGGCCAGACGCAGCGTTTCTACGGTGTCCGCACCATCCGGGGACCATACTGCAGCCCCCACGCTACACCCTACATGGATATTTTCCCCTTGAATGATGATAGGCAGATTTATCTTGCTGATAATCCGTGAAGCCACAATCTCAGCCTCTTGCATGGGTTTTGTTGCAGAAGTATGAAGGATCACTACAAATTCATCACCGCCCAACCGGGCTACAATTTCATTATCCCTCGTACAATCGAGCAGCCGGAATGCCACCTCCTGCAGCAACGCATCACCTGTAGCATGTCCCAAGGTATCATTCACTTTTTTAAAGCCATCCAGATCCAGATATAAAAAGCTTAGTGTACTCCGGTTTTGTTTGGCCTTACTGACGGCATGGGCCAGAAACTCATCCAGCGCGGTACGATTCGGCAGACCAGTAAGATTGTCATGAAGCGCCATATCTGACATATAGCTCAGCTTGTTCTCCGTCTTGGTCAAATGGTTCACTAAATTTCGCAACGATTCCGACAGGACAGCCACATCTTTGAACCGGGTTGAGGCAGGGATCTCCACCTTGGCTCCAGTACTGAGCAAATCGGCTGTCTTTGTGATATTATTCAGCGGCCGTACGATCCACCCTGCCACGAACCAGCCCATAACAGCAAATAGAACTGCCGCAACCAATCCACTGTACGCGATATTGCGTTTTAGTTGATGTACTGAGGCGAACGCCACATCTGCAGGCTGCCGGATAATTACAGACCAGCCCAATCCGGGATAGTTCTGATACCCGTCACCATAAGCATAACCGGTTAAATACGATTCATTATCCCTGCCGTAAGATTCTACAGTCCAGGAGTTTGCCCCAGTTCGTGCTTTTTGCAGTGTTTCATCCGTCATTTTCTTACCAACCAGCTCCTTGGGCCCCAGAAGGATGGTGTCATTTTTTTGACTAACTACAAAAACCTCTACATCCTTTAAACGCTCCTTGAGGGGAGTGACTATGGATTTCTCTACTTCTCTGGACCATTCCCAGCTTAAATGTGCTGCCAGCACACCTGTCATCAGTCCTTCCCCGGTATGAACAGGCACACTTATGTCTACAAACTGCAAGGCTTCACCACTTGGGTTCGGCAATAGCTTCGACAATAAAACGGCATCGTGCACATCCCCGATGTATGTTCCCTTTGAACCCTCCTGAAACACGGGACGCTGGCTAATATTCTGACTGAGCAGGATATTGTCCGTAGATGAGAGCACATTCCCTTTCGAATCCAGGAATCCAACCCAGGTGAACACGGGCAGACTACTTTTTAATTGGTTCAATAAGCCGTCAGCTTCCTTTTTGTCCACGGGCACCTGAAAAGCATTAAGTTTGCTGAGCACCTCTACCTCTCCAGTCCGCGACCACATGAAATGATCCAGTTTCTCGGACATCTGATAGGCCTCCGCAGCGAGGGAGCTTCCGATACTAAGCTCGACAGACCGGGTAGACTGATTCCCTATGACGTAGCTTAACAACATGGTTAATAGAATAATCATTACGGCAAAAGCGCTGGAAAGTAGTGTACGCAGGTTTAAAAACATTTTTATTCTCTCCTTGAGGTGCCTGGATTGCAGCTACTGTAAAAAAAGGCAACAATTCATTTTGTCGAAAACAGTCGATAATTATGTATCGGTCATATTCATTCTGAAAATGATACAAGATTATTAAATACTTATTTTGTATATGACTCTCATTCTTCATTTATCTGATTGCTTATAGCAAAATAATACTATGTTACCTGAACGGTAATGCTTACACGACGCGGCTGTAGTATAATCTGCTCATCAACCATCCCAAGGAGTGAACACTGATGTCAGAACAATTTGAAATGTATGATGATCCGTTCAAGATGCTTATCCTTCTGGCTACTTTAATTTCCGAGAAGCTGGGTACCGAGCTCAAGTATGAGCATGTCCCTTCATATGACAATGCTGTTTTTTCTATGGAGCATGAAAGATTCTTCTATAAAAAGGATAGCACTGAAATTACCTGGTTTGAATTCCTGGGCAGAGACATCGCTTCATCACGGGACCTGTCACGGTCTGAATACAACAAGATGTTCGTTGACTGCATGTCTTCCCTCTACAATCTGTAATCGACTAAACAGCCCTAACATAGCACCCCTTTTATTTCCAAATACCCTCCCTCTTTTAACTGAGGCTGAGGGTATTTCTGTTGGTATTCAGAAAATTTAAATCTTTTCTTTTAAAAATAGCACTTTAGTAGATTGCCCTGATCATTGCAGTTCGATATAATAGCAAAAAAAACAGCGGAGGTAGAAATGGACGACTCCAGCAGAAAAGAACCGTTCCGATACGTGATGAACCAGCCCATAGAATGCTGGCTGGAACTTCCCGCGAGCAATTCAGGTCCAGGTGCCGGAAAATTAACAGAAGGAGTGCTGCTTGACCTTAGCCGTTCAGGCTGCAAGGTGCGCACCCCGCTCAATCTCCGCTTTACTTCTGGTGATACCAAGCTGATCATTCACTTTCAGCTCGCGGAAGACAAGCTGCAATTCGAAGGAAGCGTGCGTTGGGGATGGATGTTTGGACTGGGCCAGTTCCAGTACGGAATCCGTCTCGATTTACAGGAAGACGAAGAAGAGCAGTTGCTGCGTGAATTGGAGATCTGGACCAATACCCGCAGAGCACAAGGATTATAGCAGGCTCATCATCTTAGATGCCCTCCTTAAGGAGGACGTCTTTTTAAGAAATGCGCGGTGTCGGTTCTCTGGAACTGAGGTAGCTGAAGTATACATACGCAAAAGCGAAAGCACAGCCCATGGCCATACTTTCGCTCCTTTGCATTCCATTTGAACATTCCCGGAACTATGAAATTTAATCTTCAATCCTTTTCTGGATCAATAGCTTCATTACATAAATAAGTATGGCTCCAACAGCAGCCTCAAAGATCAGAGCCCAGAAGTTAGTTCCGATATCGGATAGTTTCAGTCCGGTACGTATTGCAGAGGCCTCATAAACCTTAAACTGGAATGCGTTATTCAGTGCACTAATGTAGCTTCCCCAAAACTGATTCTCAATAAAGCTTATTCCGTTCTCGATCACTGCAAAAACAGCGATAGCAATCCAGATGGTCCCCTTTACCCGAAGGCTTTTAGCTATGGTGACGGCAAACATTAAGAGGATCAGTTCAAATCCGGCGGTCCATAGGAGATTGAATATGCACCATGATGCCACCCGCCAGAAATTCACCGGTAGAAAATCAGAGGAGTAAACCAGAATATATAGACCTAGATGGATCGCGGCAAGACCCGTCACCAGCAGCAGAAGAATCCAATTGAGCAAAAGCGGTGAGAGAACATTCTGTAAAGTACCTACCGGCACAAGCCTTCTGGCATATGACTTTAAGTAACGGATATAGTTGAAAAAGGCAAAGAGCAGCAGGGTACAACCAAAAACGCCATATGCCATCATATTATAGGAGAGCAGATCAACCCCCATAGAGCTGTTCGAAATCCATATTCCAGCCTGGACAAGCAGCATAATGACGAAGAAAGCGAGGATCCGCTCCTGTCTGCGTTTCAAGTCATATTTCATCAGCTTCAACATTCTGCATACACCTCTCTGAACAGCTCATCGATACTTTTCCCCCGCTGGAGCCTGAGATCCTCTACTTCGCTATGCAGGACAAGCTCACCCTCTTTGATAAAAATTACTTCATCAAATATTCGCTCAATGTCGGTCACAAGATGCGTGGATAGCAGGATCGTACTGTCTTCCTCGTAGAACTCCATTAGCGCATTAAGTATTTTTGTCCGCGCCACAGGGTCAACTCCGCCGATAGGCTCATCCAGAATATATAAGCTGGCTCTGCGCGAGAGCACCATGGTCAGCTGCAGGCGTTCACTCATTCCCTTGGACAAGATACTGACCTTGTCACTTTCCCTTAATTTCATGAATTCCAGCATGTTCTTTGCTTTGCCTAGATCAAAGTCTGGATAGAAGTCCTGCTGAAACTTAAGTGCATCTCCCACCTTCATCCATGATTCTGTTAAGGGACAGTCTGGCATGAAAGACACCAGCGATTTACTCGCTTCCCCCACCGGAACACCCAACACAGAAATCTTCCCCGAAGTCGGCTGGGCAAGCCCGGCAATCAGCTTCATCAGTGTAGTTTTTCCACTACCATTGCTGCCGAGCAGGCCGACGATTTTACCGGCGCCGAGTTCCAAGGAGACTCCGTTCAGGGCATGCTTGGAACCGTATTTTTTGGTCACATTTTCAACTTGAAGTATCCTGTCCACTGAAACAATCCCCCTATGATTTAGTCCTAGAAGCAATATTTTCTGCTACAGCCGTCAGGATCTCCTCACTCTGAAAACCCAGCTCCTGCATGCCGCGGAAAAATCGTTCCAGCACATCCTGTGCCATCTCTTTTTTTATAGTAAGAATAGTCTGTTCATTGCCGGTCACATATCTGCCCATCCCACGCCGGGTTTCCACGATTTCTTCACGCTCCAGTTCCTGAAAGGTTCTTTGCACCGTATTCGGATTAATCTGTAGTTCAGCGGCCAATTCACGTACGGAGGGGATTTTGTCGCCCGGTCTCAGCTTTCCAGTAACGATCTCCCCTTTCATATAATTCATGATCTGGAGATAAATCGGCTGATTGTTGTCAAATTCTATGGTCATCAAGCAACGTCCCTTCGTCTGAACACCATAAATCCCGCCAGAAGAAACAGCACGAAGTATACGGACAGCACCAGAATGGAGAAATGCAGCGTCATTCCTGGAATCGGTGCTCCTCCTCCTTCATAAGCAGCCAGATTCATGTTGGGAAATAATACGTATTTGTAGAAATCGCGGAAAATGACCATATTACTAATTGTAATAGCAAACATCGTGCTTCCTATGGTTACGCCAGTAGAGGTAGTCAATATTCCAATCATAAAAGCCAGCGCAGTGTACATCACTAGATACACGCTGTTGTAGAGCACGGAAGTGAGAACGTCACCAATGCCCAGGCGATCTCCATCCATTCCAAACCACACACTGCCAGAAGCATACACTGCTACAGTAGTGACTACAGTCAGGCTGAGTGCGTACAGCAGGACGGTCATATATTTGGAGGCCAGGATGGCGGTACGGCTACGCGCACGGATCAGCAGGAATTTGATCGTTCCCTGGCTGTATTCCTTGGTGACAATACCCGCTGTCCCGATAATGACCAGAATACTCACCACTTGGCCAATAGCCGTCGGCATCATCATTTCCGCCGCAAACGCAGGCCCGGAAGCAAAAAGCTCTGCCGCAACGGAATGCACAATGTACCCTACCAAAAACGGCAATACGATTAAAAGAGCATAGGCTACAAAGAAAGTCCGTTTCTTCGATAATTTGAGCCATTCGTTCAGCACCAGATTATTAAATTTACGCAATGCGGTTCCCTCCCGTCCATTTGAGGAATTCTTCTTCAAGACTCTGTTTGTTATCTGTAATACGGTAGACCCCTACTCTCGCCTCGCTGAAAGCTGCTACTAGCCCCGGTACTTCATTGTCCTTCATACTGACCAGGACTTCAGAATTCGCCTCATCCGTCCGAATGAACTGAACTCCTGACTGTGCTCTGATAACCGTAAGCGCAGCTTCCAGTTTATCTACCCGGATAGCAAGGGGAATCTCGCCCCCAACCTTTACTTCTTCTCCCAGCGGAGTTACTGCGATCAGTTGGCCATTCTGAATGACAACCGCACGGTGGCAGATCTGTTCGATCTCCGCAAGCATATGACTCGAAATCAGGATCGATATGCCTTCCACCTCAGCGATAGTGCGCATATATTCACGCATTTCACGAATTCCCGCAGGGTCCAGCCCGTTTGTAGGCTCATCAAGGATGAGCAGCTTTGGTGCTTGCAGCAGCGCTTGGGCGATCCCCAGCCGTTGGCGCATCCCCAGGGAATAGGCTTTTACCTTCTTACCCATTGCCTCCTGCAGGCCGACCAGCTGTACCACTTCATCAATCCGTGCATCCGTGATGCCGTCGCTCATCCGCTGATATTGCTTCAGGTTGTCATAACCCGTCAGATGGGGATAAAACTCAGGGTTCTCGATGATCGCGCCAATGTGGGCGATGGCCTTGTTGAAGTCATTGCGGATACTGTGTCCGTCAACCAGCACATCTCCTTCCGACATACGGATTAGGCCGGTCATCATACGGATGGTGGTTGTTTTCCCGGCTCCGTTAGGTCCGAGCAGCCCGACAATTTCTCCCTTACGGATATCAAAGGACAGCTTATTCACAATGGCTTGCCCTTTGATAATCTTACTAACCCCATTCATCTGCAATACGATCGGCGCGTTCCCAAAACCTGATGATTCAACATGATATGCAATCTGACTCATGGCACCCTCCTGGATTTAAAATCAAATGTTTCCGGTTGAATATTCTATTGTACCGGTGTGTTAGTTAAATAGTACACCGACTCCCTGGTTTTGTAAAGCCTAATTATTCCAGTCTTAATATCAGGAGTCTGGCTGTACTTCTGATGGAGGAAATTGATATCTTTCAGTAGGTTGCGTGTAATAACGTATTTGGCTTGCAGAAGCTGTACAGCCCCGCTATGATCAAAAGATCAGTCAAGTTCAGAAAGGAACCCGTACTTATGATACTCTTCATTCACCGCAAAGATCTGCGGACGATCGATCTACCAGCCTTTGATGCCATCCATTCTGCTGGTGTAGCCAGCTTGCATGTACTGATCCTTGACCCTTACCTGCTGCGTAAGGAGCGGTATCTGGAACACAGCGGCTTTAACTTTCTCACGCAAGTTGCACGGTTGCACCAGGACTACATTCTGGCAGGTAAACAGCTGCATATTCTGTACGGAGAGCCTGACACAGTCGTTAAGAAGCTGGTACAGACCCATCCCATTGAGCAAATATTAGTTCATACAGATTACACACCGTATGCCGTAAAGAGGGACAAGCAGTTGAATGCTACAGCATCCTCACTTGGCATCCGTTTTCAAACGTATTCCGGCAGCATGCTCTGTGACCTGGATGAATTCATGGAGTGGAGCGGCCGGGCGGAGCCATACAAGGTCTTTACACCCTTTTACCGCCGCTGGCGCACCTTCCTTACAGAACGTTTCCGTCCTCCTTATTCCACGGGCATAAAGGATCTGCAAACGGCCAGCCTGGAGCAAAGTGTAGCACCCACCTTCAGGGTTCCGGATGAGGTTGAACGCCTGCTCAGGCAGCTATCCTCACGGATAAATGACTTGGACGTGTATCGTACACTCGATCATTTCTTTAGTGAGAATCTACAGGATTACACGGTGAGACGCGATAAATATGCGGAGGATGGCACGAGCCGAATCAGCCGGCATTTGAATACAGGGGCGATTTCAGTACGGATGATCTATACAAGGCTGTCGGGGGAAGAACGCGGAGCGGAAGAATGGCTGCGGCAGCTGGCCTGGCGGGATTTTTACCTACTTCAGGCCCGCCTGGATGCTGATTTTTTCAACTATGAGAATGTCTTTGATCTGACTAGTCTGGGTACCAGACATTTTGAAGCCTGGTCCCAGGGAAACACAGGTATTCCAGTCATTGATGCGGCTATGCACCAGTTGAACGAAACGGGCTGGATGCCGAACCGCCTGCGGATGATTACCGCGATGTTCCTCACCAAGAATCTGGGCTGTCCGTTTATTTACGGAGAACGGTACTTCCGGCTGAAGCTTAGCGATTACGATAATGTGCTGAACCGGGGCGGCTGGCTGTGGAGCTCATCTCTTGGATTTGACGCCTCCCCGTACTTCAGAATTATGAATCCGGTAACCCAATCACAGACTCATGATCCAAGCGGAAGCTATATCCGCACCTGGCTGCCGGAGCTGACAGATTTGTCGGACCAAGAAATCCATCTCCCCCGCCCTGGAGCGATTGTTGATCTAAAAAGTTCACGGGCACTGGCAATTGAAACCTATAAGCAGATTCTTCAAAGTAAAAAAAAGCAGCTTCAAGCTCCCTCTTGTTCTTCCTTTAGAATCTCTAGAATAAGTGAAGTCCCCGCCGATAACTGAAAGATGTCTTCTGACAAAAGTTTCACCTGCTCCTGCAGCACATGCGCCTCATCGGTCCCTTCCAGATATCGGGTGACAAAATGAAGGAAAACATCTACTTTTCTAAGCAGCATCAGCACTGGAATAGCCTTAATTTCTGCTTCAGAGAGACGGATATGGCGGCTGAAGCCCCGGCAAAAATCCCGGACTGCTGCCTTCACCTCCGCATGCCCAAGCAGCCCGGACAGAATAACCGCCGGCTCCATCGCCCGGACATCGAAGGTGCAGAATTCAAAATCGAGCAGCGCAGCTACTTGCCGGTGATCTGTTGTTTCTACCAGCAGATTGGAAGCATTCAGGTCCCCATGCACCAGTTGATGCGGCAGTTCTTGCAGCTCGGTCAGCGAAACCGCGATGTTGTCATAAGCTTCGTACAGCATGCTAAGCTCTGGAGCAAGATCTGCAAACGGTACTGGCGGCTTCAGACAGAGCTCAAGGATTACTTCTGAGGTGCATAGTGGATAAGCCGGCCTCAGCTCATAATAAGGCTTGTACACTGGAGCCAGCTCAGGATTGATGTCAGACAGCACAGTGGATAACCAACCCGCAGCCCGCCCGAAGGATTCGAAATATCCATTCTCCTCTTCCGCGAGTGAATCTCCGTCGATATATTTGAACAAGCAGGCAAATTTGCCGTCCGCATCCTTCAGCTGAACTACTGTATCTCCAGCTGGGGTGCAGATCGGTACCGGTACTTTGAAAGGTAAATCAAGCCCTCCCAGTTTTTGCAGCACGGCATGCTCAAATTTTATTTTGTCTCGATCCCTGTGCGTATCATAAATGCGGAGTACGGCGCGGTGAGCACTATTTTCCACAAAATAGGTTGTATTATTCCAGCCGCCGCTCCGCTTCCTCAGCGTTCCATTCCAAGCCGGCCAGGCCTGGCTTATCATTTTCTCCATAGGCTTATGCCCCTCTCTTAATTGTTGTGTAACGAATCTCCTATAAGCAGATCTTATATGTAAGGTGGTGAACATGTGGCTGATGTAGAACAAATCTATGGGCCGTATTTTCAGTTGAAAAATATTGATCAGTTCAAGGGCAATTGTAAAATCAGTGTCTGATTATGTCAAATCGCCAAAAATACTTACTTCACTGATCATGGGACTACTGCTGGCAACCGCTGCCGTCGAAGCTCAGTTTGTGGACCGGAAATAGAATATTTGGAGCTTATCTTGAGGCTCCTCTGATTTTTCCGCTATAATAAATTCCATATTGATATACACAAAGGATGGGATACCTATGGACGCAACTGTTTCCAAACGATGGCTGCTGGCAAGGCTATATGAGCCAGAGCAGACGATTGTAGATTGCCGGTTTACGCTCGGTAAACCAGATGCTGGTCGGGAGTGTTATGAGCAAGAACATATTCCGGGTGCCATTTATCTCGATATGGAACTGGATCTGTCCAGTCCGATAGGGGAGCACGGCGGGCGCCACCCTCTACCCGACCCGGAGGTGCTTGCCGCACGACTAGCCAAACTCGGGATAGGCAACGATTCACGTGTTGTTGCCTACGATGATGAGAACGGAATGAACGCTGCGCGGCTCTGGTGGCTGCTTCGTTATCTAGGGCATGAACAAGTATATATACTAGAAGGCGGATTCAGTGCCTGGAAAGCCGAGAAGTTCCCGGTCACGGATCATCAGCCGGTGCGCGTTCCAAGTACTTTTGTGCCAAAGGTCCAGGTCCAGATGCTGGCTGGCGTTGATGAGGTGCGCCGGATATCTGAACAGACCATTGATGCTGCATTGCACGCTTCGTCTACTGCTGCGGATTCTGCCCTTGCCCTCCCGATTCTAATCGACTCCCGTGCGAATGACCGCTATCAAGGCATGAATGAGACTCTGGACAAGACAGCCGGGCATATTCCGGGAGCGGTTAATTTCTTCTGGAAAGAGACGCAGAATGCAGATGGCAGCGTTAAGAATTCCGAACAGCTGACGGAGCATTTTGCCGGACTGGACAAACACCGCGAGATCATCGTCTATTGCGGCTCCGGTGTAACCGCCTGCCCGAATGTACTGGCGCTGGAGAAGGCAGGTTACAAGAACGTGAAACTTTATGCCGGCAGCTGGAGCGACTGGATCAGCTATGAGCAGAATCCCGTGGCTACGGGAGAGGAATGAACAATGGCATAAGCATGCAAAAGCCCGCGCCGGGTTCTCGCCCGACGCGGGCTTTTTGTGCTGATTACCGCTACACTGGCGGTGCAACTTGTTTTCAAAAAACACGAATTCCCTGTGCTTTTCCAGCTATTTGTGCATGTTACAATGGCCGAACAGACTCAAGGCGCGTATTTGCTGACATCTACGGCCACATGCTCGAGCTTGGTTTTGCTTAACGAATGATAAGGAGCAAAGATGGTAACGTACCTGTCCTTCAAAGGGAACGTCAGCATGTCGGTACCGTTTACTTTGTACCATTTACCCTTCACATTATTGGATTCAGGCAATGTGACTACGGTGCCTTTATAGCTGTGGGAATAATCGCGCGGGGACACGGAAACTCTCATGTATTTAAAGAAAAAGGTAACGCTGTCACCGGCAACGCCTACTTTTGAGAAGGAATCGCCTGTGATCATCCGGGTAGGCACGTAGGCGGTTTCGAATCCGTCGAAAGAAGCAAAGGCTTGAATGATCTTTTTGTACTCAGCGGACGAATAAGGCACATCGCTCACCGTGAAGTTCAGCTTTTGGGAGGCTGCGGCGGAATTCGAAGCGACAGACGCTGCCTGTCTTTCCGTATTACCGGCTGCCGAGGACGGCTGAGCAGATATTCCAGTGAAAAGTATGCTTGTGGCGATTGAAGCTGCGATCCATTGGGGGTGACGCATGTTTGATTCCTCTCCTTCGTGTCTTGTTTTCTTTGTTCGAGCTTATCTTAACAGCCGATTGTATCCATCTTGAAGCCGAATTGTATCCAAGTTGTAAATAAACGCAAGCACAATTTTCACTGAGTGCCAAGACCGCTTCCCCCAGGATCCGTCCCCCATTTGTCAGTCCCAGCTAAAGGCCGGGTCGGTTACCTTCCGCTACAGCTTGGTCAGCACATGCGCGCTCACAAAGTAATCCCTGTCTTCATATTCGTCATGGACGAACTCCCACAGCAGCGAAAAACTTAATTCAACTTTATACAACCGCATAATTTGCGGATGAACGTGGACAAACGCCCCCGGCAGGCACAAGCCTTGTTTTGCCATCTCCGGCAGATGCCCGTATATCAGGTCCAAGTTTTCCCGGTGATTCCCTCCCGTCAGCTCCAAAGTCTTAAAAGCAGCCGGGCTGGTATAGCCGGTTGTTTTGATGTGCTGAAGCAGCAAAGTATCGGTTAAATGGACAATCCCCCCTTCCGGTGCCAGGAGGCCCCGCAAAGATTGAAAGATATTGATATGGATCCGTTCTAGCAGCCGATCCAGCTGAGCGCTGAATTCTGGCGTATGGGCAACCTTGTTTTTCTTCCGGTAAAAAAAGGCGGAGATGAGCTGCGTCGTGAAGCATAAATTCATGACCACGTCAAAAGGAGGGTGCAACGGCGAGAAATCCACATTTGGCTGCAATTCGTCAACCTTTGCTTTCAAGTCATCCGGCGATGACACTTCCTTTCCTACTCCAGTCAAATCAATAATTGCCCGTTCGTATTTTTCCGGGTGCGCCGACTTGGCCAGAAAGCGGTCCAGTGCTTTTTCATCAATATCGACGATTGTGATCCGCTCAAATATAGACTCGATGTACGAAATGGGCACATCGTTTCCGTTCCCGGCCCCAAGCAGTAAAATATGCCCGCGCCCGCAGCGGTTATGTTCCAGCGTTTGCTCCAGAACTTGCTGAATCTGATCCCGGTAGCCCGCCCAGTGCTCCCAGTCATGCTGGGTCGAGTCATTTCGGAGGGTGTTGGCTTTGCGGAATCTGATGTAAGGCACTTTGACTTTTCTAGTAAATGGATTCATATCGTGATTCACCTTTTCTATCCAGAATGGAGCTTTACGGAGATTATATCGTTTATTGGGCTTATTATCACCCATCAGGACATGGATCATATAGGCAGCCTGTTGATTTGTCCTAGCAGATCCCCCCGAATAGAATCCAGGACATGGCACTTATGAAGACAGGGTTCAACAACGTACGGTTATATGCGGGGAGCTGGAGCGACTGGTTTAGCTACGGGTACAACCCCATAGCAACCGGAGACGAAGAAAAGCCGATAAACGTATAACAGTAAGCTAAGTCCAAATACAAAGCATGGTGAGATGACCTCCATTGCTCTGTATTTTTATGACTTCTAATCAACACGAAGTCAACACGCGGTTGCTGAAAGTACATACTGGCGGCATACCATACCGAACGCATACTCGTATCTCAAGTAATGTCTAATAGAAGGCCAGAATTTCTCGTTGGAGAGTTCTGGTCTATTTAAATATTAATTGATGGTATACCATTGGATGGTTCAAACTGACAACAAGTTTTCATTAGAAGTCAACGCATTAAACTTATGTGAAAGGATTCAACACGAAGTCAGCCATCATAGCAATCGTTTAGAATTAATCGAGGTGAACCGTACCACGAGTGCGAATGGGTTCAACAATCCGGCGTATTAGTGGCGTGGGCTTCCCCGTCACGAGATAGCGCTTGTTAATCGCTCTTGACCATGCCAACGACATGCAACCCGCGACGGATTACTTCTTGAATGAGCGGCGCATGCGTAAACCAACTATCCTTGAGTACGTAGGGTGCCGAAATGCCCGCTTGTATGGCTCGATCCAGCATGGCTGCGATCACCCGCGGAGCCGAACATAGCGCTTCCTGAGGACGTTTGTAGCCATGACTGTGCTTGTCGATGCCCTCCATCATGCCGTTTATGCTGGACTTTGCGGATCTGAGCAGGGCAAAGTCCATAGGAACAAAGGATTGTCCGTCCGACCTCCCCGTGGCCAAAATGCGGAAGCCTTTGTAGAAGGAACCCGTTGATGATCTTTAAAGTGTGCCAGCATCTCGACGGCTTTACTCCGGTTGCGTTCAAACATGGAATCGTCAAAAATGAACGCGGTATTCCGGTTCGCCGAGGTGAGGGGTTCCATGCGATAGATCGTCTCGCCGCTCAGCGATAACAGAAATCGACGCCAGGCATAGCCGCTGTGATTCAAGAAACGGTACACGGCATCCTTACCGGGAAACGCCTCACCTTTCTTGCTCTCCAACAGACGAAGCGGTGTTTTTCTATTTTCGCCAAGACTACGATTCCATTTACTTTTAGTCTAAACAGCACCTGCTCTTAAGCAGATTTTGTCTCTGGTCGAGTAGACGTGAAACTCGCGAATCACGCCCCTCTCAGATCTGTACGTGCCCAATTAAGGCATACGGCTCCTCAAATCATCCTTCGCAATACTGCATGGATTATCCGTATATATTCACGTAGATTTTCGGTTCCGGTAAAGGATTACGCTGCAGGAAAAGGTTATATTTATCTGCCGTGAAGCTCCTTCTCTGGCTTCTGCGATTCAACCATTTCAGTAACGTTTTAGATATCTGGAATTTGTACACGGCCATTGCTCTGCTGTTGTCCGTTATTCCAGAGTAGCGATAATGCCCAATTAGTTTGGCTCGTATCGTCTTCATTAGTTCTTTCACGTCTTGATGGCGATCCGTTCTCAGCCAATTCTTGAATGCTTTCACTTTCGATTTGAACTTCTTCCCACTCGTTTTTCTCTTCACTCTGAACTTGCCCTTGCTGCTTCTGCTGCAATAATGAGTAAAGCCTAGGAAATCAAACGTTTGGGGCTTTCCCTGTCCTTTTCGTTTCCGGTTCTCTTCGGCAAATCGTCCAAACTCCAGAATTTTCGTCTTCTCTTCTGCAATTTCCAGATCGAATTTGGCCAACCGTTTGATTAGTGCCTCATAGAATCGTTCTGCATCATCCTTGCACTGAAAGCAACACACGTAATCATCGGCGTATCTGATCATACTGGCCTCGCCACGACATGCTTTCTTCACTGCGACCTCAAACCATAAGTCTAAGGCGTTATGCAGATAGAGATTTGCCAATATCGGCGACACAATTGAACCTTGAGGGGTTCCGGCTTCCGTCGGCTCCCATCTCCCTTGTTCCATGATCCCGGCTTTCAAGAAACGTCTGATTAGCCTTTGGATATTTGGATCTGTAATTCTTACTCCAAGGAATTTCATGAGCCATTCGTGATTGACCTTCATAAAGAAACTACGAATGTCGGCATCCACGATGTAGCTGGTTCTTCAGTATTCGATATTTCGATTTAATGCTTTCAGTGCGTCATGACAGTTTCTCCCTGGGCGAAAATCATAGGATAGGTTCAGATAGTCTTGCTCGTAAATGGCTTGAAGGATCTTGTTCAGCCCCAATTGCACAATCTTGTCCTCGTAGGAAGGGATTCTGAGCGGTCTTGTGTTCTTCTCGTCCTTGGGTATATAGGCCCTTCTTACAGGTTGTGGTCGGTAGCTCTTCCTCTTTAGCCGTTCTACCAAGTCTTTGATGTTTGATTCCAGATTTTCCTCATATACTGCCTTCGTAACTTGGTCGACACCCGTAGCTTTGCTACCGCCTAGTTCAAGGTGGCATTGTGTCAGCAGTTCCTCATTCACGAGGTGATTCAGCGATGTGAATTGCTCTTTCGGATTTTGCTTTGCAATCTTTGCTATTCTTGCCAGTTTTGTTTGCACTTTCAACCTACCCCTGTGTGTAGAAAATGTGTCTGTAACAAAATCGATGATATGTCACTGCCTTTCCTTCGCGGACATTACTAGGTTTCATTTGTAGTACGCAGTGATCCGACCCCTGTTCGCCATTTGACATTCTTCTTTGTGATCGGTCGTTTGCCAAGTTGCTGTGAATTCATTGTAAAGCATGCCTGGCTCTACGACCCCTGGAGAGCTTATCCATGCTTGCCGTTAACGCATGGATAAATATTGTCTTCCGTACTTTCGAAAACGTCGACCTCTCCGGCTTACTCTTTTCGAGGCTCAATCACTTTCAGGCCTACTTTCTGGCTGTCTACGCGTAATGTCTGAAATTGCTTCCAACCGTCCAAGACTCGCTATTGGTGGCTTGTCTTTAGCCTTTCCAAACAGGATTTCCACCTGCTATACTCCACAACCTAGCTTGGTCGCACCGAAAGTTGAGCTATAAAATCTAGTGGTTCCTTCTTTAATTTATGTACTGTAAAGCGCTTTCATTTGCATTATTATTGAGTTGTTATTTCTCGAAAGGAGGACATATTTCAGTAAAAATGTAAACGCTTTTACTAGGTTGCCAAATTTATCGACAGGGTGGTGGTACAAGAAAACCCTTGTGCCGCAAGCCTCGGCGAATGCCGGGAGGCTATATAATATTTATTTTGGGAGGGGAAGTAACACGATGAACAAACGGATTAAGCAGATTTTGATGTTAGTGCTTGCGGTTGCATTGTTTTTGCCGCAGTTTGGGATCGCGCAAAAGGCAAGTGCCGCAAGTACGAACGGAAATTATGTCTTAAAAGTTCAAACCACAGGCGGGAAACAGTGGGATGGCGTGCAAATACCTACAGGAGCAAGCGGCTTAAATCTCATTGCCGGTACAACCTATACCTTCTCATATGATTTATACACCCCTGACCAAGATGTGGCAGGCATTATTCTACAAACTAGCGGTTACAACTGGATTAAAGACTCAGGAGCTTTAAGCGCGGCAAGCCCAGCTTGGAATTCCTACTCAGCGACGTATACTTATACAGACACAAGTGGCTCCAATATCCAGTATGTTAAAAAAGGTGATAGCGGAAATACGGATGCCAAGAATATAACTTACTACATCGACAACTTTGTTATTAAAGACGAGAGTGGCACTGTTGTTTACACAGCCAACTTTGACGACCAAACGGTTGGTCTCTTTACATCAAGTGGAGCGGCTACATTAACTACTGTAAATAATATTAGTGCTGCACCAACACCAACGATTAACCCGGATGTACTCACCTTACCAAGCATTAAGGATACGTACCCGGATTATTTGATGGGCAATATCATCGGCCCATATTACATGCAAGACTCAATCATGCCAGTCCTGAAAGCCCAGTTCGGCGTTGTGACGCCTGAGAACGCGATGAAGCCAGCTTCGCTGATCGGCACCAGTGCCTCTACGCATAACATCGCGGATCTGAGCTTTACCGAAGCGGACACAGAGCTTCAGAGCGCGATCGACAATGGCCTAAAAATACATGGGCATACGCTCGTCTGGGAAGGGCAATCGATTCCATGGCTGAACAACGATAAGATCTCCAGCTCCGACTCGACTCCATCCAACCCAGGTCTGACCGCGGATGGGGCGTATGTGAACATGAACGCGTACATTAACTCTGTACTAACGCATTTTGACGACAAGTTCAACGCGAGCACGCAGAACATCATCTCGTGGGACGTCGTTAACGAAGCGATGGGGGGCACCGTCCGTGACAGCTCTCTTAGTCCGACAGACTGGCACAGCTACCTGAAATCCACCCCGTGGCTGAAGGCGACGGACGCGAACTACGTCGAACAGGCGTTCAAGTACGCCCGTGCGGCGGAGCCGAATTACAACGTTCTGTTGTACTACAACGACTATAGCATGGATGACCAGAATAAGGCCGCAGCAGTTCGCGACATGGTGAAAGACATTAATGACCGTTGGGCCTTGGATCACCCTGGCAAGCAGCTCATACAGGGCGTCGGCTTGCAAGAGCATAACGGCCTCGGCACCAACCCTAACAATCAGAGAAAGACGATACAGATGTTCAAGAATATCGGCGTCAAAGTTTCAATCAGCGAGCTGGACATCTCCGCAGGAACGAACAAACAGCAGACAACCGAGCAGGTAAAAGCCCAAGCCGCACAGTACGCGCGGTTGATGCAGGTTTATACCGATCCCAACTTCAAGGACACGGTGCAGCGCATCTCCATCTGGGGGCTGACAGACACCAACAGCTGGTTGTCTGAAGGCAGCCCGTTGCTGTTCGACGGCAACCTGTACCCGAAAGACGCGTTTTACGCTGTGGTTGACCCGGCTAATTACCTTGCGAATTACCACGCTCCGACAAAGCCTGCTGGGGGCAAAACCTCAACAGCCGCGAAGGGAACGCCCAACATCGACGGCAAAATAGACGACATTTGGAATTCGACAACGCCTATCAATATCAATGTAACGCAAGCAGGTAACACGAAGGCGGATGCTCACATGCCGGCCGCTACCGCTCGCATGTTGTGGGACAACGCGAACCTGTACGTACTCGCGCAGGTGACCAAAGATCCGTCCGAACCGTTGGACAAGGGGAACGCAAACCCTTGGGAACAGGATTCAGTCGAAGTGGTTGTTGACCTGACGAACGGCTCCAGCGCCATGTACTCGAACGCTTCCGGACATTACCGCGTTCGGTATGACGGCTTTGCGTCGGTAGACGCAGGCATGACGGATAATCAGGGTATTGCAACGAAGATGACCTCTGCGACGGTCAACGAGGATACGTACTCCTACAACGTCGAGATGAAGATTCCGTTTATCCAAATTTCGCCCGCGATTGGCACTCAGATCGGCTTTGACACTCAGGTGAACGAAGCGATGAACGGTGCGCGCATTGGCGCGTACGCTTGGAACGACGCTAGCGGGACTTCTTATCAGGATCTATTCCAGATTGGCACATTGGAACTTGCGGCCGCACCGACTCCCACTACGACATCGGTAACCGGGGTTACGCTTGACCAATCGACCTTATCGCTGACAGCAGGGGGCACCGCTGCAACATTGACGGCAACAGTTCTACCGAACAACGCTTCGAACAAAGCTGTGACGTGGAGCTCCAGCGACTCGAGCGTTGCGACTGTGGACAACCATGGGGTTGTTACTCCTGTCAAAGCAGGAACTGCAACGATTACCGCAACGACTGTTGATAGCAGGTTTACAGCAACAAGCGTTGTAACAGTCAAAGCTGCGACGCCTACGCCTACACCTATGCCTACGACCACGACCACGACTACGACGCAGGGATCTAACATCACAGTTGATAAAAATCATATCACTGCAAAGGCTCATCCGGACAGCAACGGTACAGCTTCCGTAACCATCAGTTCGAGTGATTTCCATCAAGGAGTCAGTCAATCAACAGACAAATCCGTGACGATTCAAGTACAACCCGCTGCCGGCGTTAAAGAAGTTCAAGTCAACTTGCCGGCAGATCAAGTTCAAGCACTTTCGGATCAGATCCAATCGATCGTCATCGACACTGGTTTGGCAACTGTTACAATCGATCCGAAATTGCTGAAGCACAACGACGCGAGCGGTACCGGCAACGTTCAATTGTCCGTGGCCGTCGTAGACCCGGCGTCGCTGTCCGACGCAGCAAGGAGCCAAGTAGGCGGAAATACCGTCTACAATTTCAACTTAAGCATCAACGGCACGAAAATTTCGAAATTCACCGGAAATGACGTTAAAGTCAGCATGGGTTACACCCTGAAGCCGGGTGAAAATCCAAACAATGTCGTCGTCTATAACATCGATGATAACGGCAAGCTGGAAATCGTCAAAAATGGGAAGTACAAAACAGCGACGGGCAAAGTCGAATTTACTCCGAAGCACTTCAGCAAATACGTCACCAAGGCCAATGCTTCCGCATTCAAAGACGTGAACAATGTACCTTGGGCGGTGGAAAGCATCCAAGCTCTCGAAGCGCGAGGTATTGTTGCAGGAGTTGAAACTGGAGCTTTCGCGCCGAACAATCAGGTTACCAGAGCCGAGTTCATCCAAATGCTGATGAATGTGCTTGATCTGAACAGCGATAAGACAAACAGCACCTTTACAGATGTGAAGGAAGGCACCTGGAATTATCAAGCAATTGCTTCGGCTCAACAGCTCGGTATCGTCAACGGAAAAGCGGACGGATCTTACGGCATCAACGATGCAATCAGCAGGCAGGAAATGGCCGCTATGCTGTATCGTGCCGTAGCGAAGGCAAATATCAAGCTGCAAAATACCGTTAATGAAATCAAGTTTGCCGATGATTCAAGCATTTCGGTCTATGCAGCACAAGCAATTAAAGCATTGCAACAAGCCGGAATTGTGAGCGGCATGGTGGACGGGACATTTGCCCCTGCCAGCAACGCAACGCGCGCTCAAGCAGCAGTTATCATTTACGGATTGTTTAAATTAATGTAAGTTCAGACATCGCAACAAAGAAGCCTTCCTCCCCATTGCCGCGGGGGGAAGGCTTCATTTATTAAAGTCCCTCATCATCTCTACACATCTCTCCTACTATAAAGTGATGTTTTCGCCTGTTTACCCGCTTTTCCTTAGTTTTTCAACCTTGACAGTTTGCGAGGTAATAGTAGAGAACGTAGTCTGCACCACGATTTTCTGTAAGAGCGTAGGCGGGAATAGAGCTTAGCATCGTTTCATTCCAAAACTGTAGATAGTTGATTATGATCGCATAGTGAATCTCCACATTCGCCCTTGGGGTTTACCCTCCCATGTCACACTGGGTCTATGCCCTTACATTCATTCGTTCTATCTCTCAAGGGTGGATGACGGAGCCTTTGCCCCATCGGGACGTTTATTAAGTATGTAAGTGATAACTTTAACTCTTTACTGATTTTCATCCTCTCTTATTTAAAAGATACAGATTCCAAAATCTAATCCGTTTCAGCCTTTGACTCATCATTTGTGTATGTAACAATGAAATTGAATGCATACTCATCAATCATTGTGCTGTAAACCTCTTGTGTTGTTACAACAGCATTTCCATAATCAACAGACCCTTTCAACAGGTACATCTTTTTTCCACCGACTCCCCAAGTAGTGAGCTTTTTATTAGCTCCCGATCCGGTGCTGACCCAAAGGTCCAGCAACCAGTTCTCTAGTGGGTTTGCCAGAAATCCTTTCCCGGATAAGGCAATTAAGTCAATGCGTGAATTTTTGGAGAATGTAGAGGGTAAAGACGCCGGATTCTTTTTCCTGAATTTGGGGGGATCTGTAAACCGTAAATTACCTAAATCAACAGCCTTCTTCTGGCGTAAAGCGAAATTTTATTTAGAGTGGAATAGCTCATGGATCAAGAAATCCAAAGCCGCTAAAAATATCGCCGTAGTCCGCAATACATGCCGGAAGTTACAACCCTTCATTGTGGGATCCTATATAAACGTTCCTGACCAAGGGATTAAAAATGCCGGACCGGTTTACTATGGAACGAATTCCCTAGATTACGAAGAGTAAAAGCTAAATATGACCCTAGAAATGTGTTCTACAATCCCCAAAGTATTCCTCCATTTCGCAGAGCATAGGTGCATTTCAAAGCCAGCGTTTGAAGTAAATTTATTTAGGTTGTGACATTTCGTGAGTTAGCGATCTATGGTAGGCAAGTGTGGAAATGAAGAAATTAACTCAAGCGGAGACTATTCTGAAAATATGACGGATGAAAGCTTGCACCGCGATGACTGGGTATTATTGTATTTGAATTTGAATCTATATGCGGGGAGCTGGAGCGACTGGATTAGTTATGAGGAGAATCCGGTGGCTACGGGGAATAGTTAACATGAAGTGCCCGCGTCCTGCGTGGGCTTTTTGTGCTGGAGAGCACCCTGCGAAATATCAAGTCAACGCGGATTCAACCACAAGCGGAGAACGATGATCCCGCATCAAATCCTCTCTTCCGACCACACCTCCAAGTCCAGCTATATGCTGCCCCTTCAACCGTATAATAACAGACCAGCACCTTCTCTGGATCGATGTCTGGCATGTGGATTTGATGCAAAATCTCCAGTGATTCAGTGAGTTCCTCACCCAACTGCTCCCCAAACCGTCCCATATCGAGTTCAAAAAAACCGCCTGCAGCATCATAGGCCATAATACTATTATCCTATTCAACAATTCACTCTCTGCTATTTGATTCTATGAAGCTCCCAAAATACAAAATAGTATTTACATTGTGCAATACATAAGCTACAATCCAACCAACCAATAACTGGTAATGGCCATTACGATCGCCCTTACTTTCAACCACATGGTTTTCGACACATTGGCGTTTGCTGGCAGGCAACAGATCAGCTTTAATGTTGTTCAAAACTAAGCGTATGTCTAACGAGGGGGGATCACATTAATATGAATATAGCCGTCAAGTTCATGCAAAAATTCAAAAACCTCGATAACCAGAATAAGCTGAAGGTCTATCGGGACAAAACGGAGCTCATTAGGAAACGGAATATGGAAGCCTGGGATGACGGGCGACTCCAAGAGGAATCCCTCCGGCTGCAAAAAGAAGCGCGGTCAGGTACACCTTTGGACGAGCTGCTTGTCGATGCTTATGCGTTAGTCTGCGAGGCAGCGAAGAGAAAGCTCGGATTACAGCCTTACGAAGTCCAGATTATGGCTGCCATTGCTCTACATGAGAGATTTCTGATCGAGCAGCATACCGGTGAAGGAAAAACACTCTCTGCTGTTATGCCTGCATATCTAAATGCACTGACCGGCAAAGGCGTTCATGTGCTGACTTTTAACGATTATTTGGCTAAGCGGGATGCGGAGTGGATGGGCCCGGTCTATCGTTTCCTCGGGTTAACGGTAAACTCGGTTCAAGCGGGCATGAGCCTGTACGAGAAACGGGAAGCATACACCAAGGATATAACCTATGTTACGGCTAAAGAAGCGGGATTCGATTACTTACGTGACACAATTGCACTAAGCGAAGCCGATACCGTGCATCGTCCTTTCCATTACGTCATCGTCGACGAAGCGGATTCGCTGCTTCTCGACGAAGCGCGGGTGCCGCTAGTCATCAGCGGCGATTCGGCCTCTTCCAGGAGCGACGGCTTTCGTTTTGCAGAAGTAGCTCGGCAGCTCAAGCAAGCAGAGTTTTACGACTTCGACGAGTTCCAGCGGAACGTTTACTTAAATGAAGCAGGTGCCGAGAAAGCGGAATCGTTGCTGGGATGCGGCAATTTGTACGATAGCCATAACAGTCACTTGCTGACGTCATTAAATTGCGCACTGCATGCGGAAACGTTATTAATGAAAGACGTCGATTACATCGTCCGGGACGGAAAAATCGAGCTGATCGAAGAATATACCGGCCGCGTGGCGGAGAACCGGTATTTGCCGGACGGGCTGCAAGCCGCACTTACGGCCAAAGAGGGGCTGTCCTCCACAGCCAGTGGAAAAATTCTCGGGACGATCACCATTCAACACTTCATCAGCCTGTATCCGCAGATTTGCGGAATGACGGCTACTGCGCATGCTTCCAGAATGGAGTTCAAAGATATTTATACGCTGGAGGTCGTGCAAATCCCGCCGAACCGGCCAAATATCCGGATCGACCATCCGCACCGGATTTATACCCATAAAGAAGCCAAGATTAAGTCGCTTGTACACGAAATCTCGTCCGTCCATAAGTCGGGACGTCCCATTCTCATTGGTACGTCAAGCGTTGAGGAGTCTGACATGCTGGCGAAGGCGCTAGCGGTTGCCGGTGTACCTTGCCATGTTTTGAATGCAAAAAACGACGCAGAAGAAGCCGGGATCATCGCCAAAGCGGGAGAAACTGGCGCCGTGACAGTGTCAACGAATATGGCGGGACGCGGCGTCGACATCCGGCTCGGCAGCGGTGACCCCGCGCAAGCAGAGGTAGTCGCTAAACTGGGTGGGTTATATGTGATTGGCACACATGTAAACGAAAGCATGCGAATCGACGACCAACTTCGCGGGCGTTCTGGCCGCCAAGGCGACCCGGGAGATTCCGTTTTTTATGTAAGCTTGGAGGACGAGTTGCTGCATCGCTTCGGCATCCATAAAGCGGCTCGAGCTCCAAAGCAGGATGAGGCTCTTGAAGAGACATTACTAAGCAGCAAGATCACAAGTATTCAGCGTATTGTTATGGGCCAAAACTTCGATATCCACAAGGAACTGAACTGTTATTCAGATATGGTAGAGGATCAGAGGCGAATTCTACACGCAGAGCGGCTCCGCATTTTGAAAGGCGAACAGTCGATGAGCCCTGCGGAGAAGCGGGTACGGCTTTTTTATATCGACGAGTTCTGGGCTGAACATCTTGCGTACATTTCTTACCTTCGCGAAAGCATCCACTTGGAGAGCCTTGCCAGCCGTAATCCTATCGACGAATTTCATGCGCAAATCACCGAAGCCTACGAGCAAATTCCTTCCAAAGTAAATAGTGCATCGGAAAATATGCTTGAAAGGCTCGGAGGTTCGAATGACCCGGCGGAGTGGGAAAAGTTCGATCTGAAGAGCCCTACTTCCACTCGGACGTATATTATCAACGATCAATACAGCCAGAATATGCGCAGCTCATGGACCGGAACGACTGTATTTGCTTTTTGGATTCGCATGATTATGAAGCCGGTATTCAAGCTGTCAAAATATTGATGCAGCGTAGCTTTTTGAAGAAAAATTGCGTTGCCGCCTACACTGAAAATGTTTTCCGAAGCGAAACGTTGACTCCGTGTTGACTTCGGGGCACAAAAATACATCGCTGATGCTTATTAGCCGCTTGGCGATGTATTCAATCATTACGAACATTCCCTTCATAGCTAACCCAGTCACTCCAGCTTCATATCCCCCCACAGGATACTTTATCCCAGTGACCCGCGGCCTCAGATGCAAGTATTTGCGTGTTGCTGCATACCGGAAGGTGGTACGATGAATGATTAGTAAGGATGGCATCCCCCCTACGGGAACATTCGGACAGATTGATCAAATGTGGTTCAGGCTTCGAAGCATCACACAGAACAACAATCCCAAGGGAGAGTGGTCACTTCGGCTACAATTTCTTGAATCGCATATGCTCCTGATTCCAATATTTGGCCGGGGTTGGATAACGGTAGATGGAAAATATGCTGAACTCAGAGCGGGATTTGCTTTTATTTGCCTACCAGGGCAGTTGATCGAAGCCCGTCTAGAGGGTTCAGGAGACCAGAGGATATACATTCTTCGGTTTGATGTATTTGGTCAGCGTGATCTGCCTGAAGATCAGGAACAGACAAGCTCATCGGAGCTTCATATCCCCTTCCCCATGGAAGGAGAAGCAGCGATTGCATCAACTATTACTTACAGCAAACACTGTGAGGCCATCGCCGCTTCCATGGGAAACATAAATCCCTTGCAGCGGCTGCATGCCCAGAGCAGATTCTATGAGCTGCTGAGCGATGTCGGCCAGTTGCAATTGAGCGATACAGATGCTGTGATAGAGCGGGTCAAATCATATATAGAGCAACACTACCGCGAAGAGCTCTCCATCCGCCTGCTGGCAGGCGAGGCAGGCACTAGCGAAAGGCATTTCATCAGACTGTTCAAGCAGAAATATGGTATCAGCGCGATTGAATACCTGACCGAGTACCGGATTAGACAAGCAAGGAGCCTTATGTTGCCGCAAACGAATTATGAATTGAAGGATATTGCCGCTTACGTTGGTTATAAGGACATCCCTTATTTCCGGCGCAAATTCAAGCAAATTACCGGCGTAGCTCCGGCAACATTCATGCGAAATGCCAAGCTGAAAATGGTTGCTTACCACGGCAGCCTGATTGGGGCACTGCTTACTCTGAACATTATTCCCTGCGCAGCTCCGGCTGACCATCCTTGGACTGAATATTACCTCCCTAACAGCCTCATCCTCTATGGGGATCAGATCGATCGGGGAAAGGGCACACCCGATGGCTCATGCCTTGTGTCTAAGCAACATGTCTGTACAGCTCATCCGCACTGAGGGGTTCCCCGTATTCTCCTTTCATGTCCATGAAAATCGGGACGGCCTCTGCCACAAAAGTGTTTCCGGGAAAGGAATACTAGATGAGCTTGGTTTGTTTTATAAGAATGATGTCAGTCCGATTATTCTTGCTCTTGCCAAAGCCGCACAGACTAAAGCAGTGATGCTATGGAAGCATATTTATAATCAGCTATATACCTATATGGAAGAGGAATCCCGGGATGCGGCAGATGACAGCACCCGCAACCTTATCATCGAGCAATTCAAATCCATCACCTGGGAAATCGAACCGGAGGTATTCGGACTTCACAGCAATCCGTTCCGCATCATACCCAAATTCAGAACAGACCCCAACCCTCCACACAACACTATATCTATTAAGGCCACCTGCTGTCTGGCCTATCAGCTTAGACCGGATCATGGATACTGCAGCAGCTGTCCTATACTGCCACCGGAGTAAACGGAGCTACTGGTAAATAGTCTGCAGGATGAGGCCGCGGTCCACGCGGTTTTTTTGTGCGAATGGCATTTAATTGTTTCTTTTTGGCATAATCTATGGTATCTATTGTAAGTCGAAGAACAAAATGCAAAACAAAGGGAGAGGTTTTGATGTGGGATCGTAAGGAAATAAAGCGAAGGGCTAAGGATGTGCTCCGAATCTCGTATTGGAAGGCTTTTGTGGTGAGTTTAATACTGGTTTTACTTGGAGAAGGCATGGGTATCCCAAGCTTAACTCAAAGAATGGGTTCCTCGCCATTTCGTTCAGAATGGTCCAACTCTGTTCATGACATGGATTGGGGGATTTTAGGCCCCTTCCTTATTATCGTAGTATTCATAGTTGGCTTATTCGCAGTAATTGGAATTGCATTTCATATCCTGATTGGTTCTCCTCTCACAGTAGGTTCATTGCGTTACTTCAAGCAGGCTGCCGAGGGTGAAGTCCGTATGGGCAATATCGGCTATGCGTTTCATAAAGAACGGTATTGGGCTATAGTTCTAACTATGCTTTGGAGAGGTTTTTTGAATTTCTTATGGTTCCTGTTACTGATCATTCCAGGAATAGTAAAAGCCTATGCATATAGTCAGGTACCTTACATCCTTGCAGACAATCCGAATATCGGATATAACCGTGCAGTAGAATTAAGCAAGCAAATGACACAGGGACATAAGTTCCGCATGTTTGTGCTTGATCTTAGCTTTCTTGGATGGATTCTGCTTGGCCTGCTGGCACTCGGCATCGGCGTCTTATTCGTTCAGCCCTACATTAATGCCACAAAGGCAGAGCTTTACTTGGATTTACGCCATACTGCACTTACATATAAATTGACAACAGAATATGAACTCCGGCTAGCACCGACACCCTATTTTTAGAATCGTACCGCTAGATTGCTGCTGATGAATAGTCAACATGATGAGCCTGCGCTTGGTGCGGGCTTTTTGTGCTGGGATTGTACAGATGAATAGGCAGGCATGAACTTCTCAATTTTATCAAAGGCCCCTCTCCGGCGGAAAGCGCACCACTCGACCGATTCCTCCGTTAAGCAGCAAAATTAAAAGCCTCAGTCCCATTGAATTCAGGACTAAGGCCGCTTAAGGATCATATCCGCGCTGTCTACTTGATGGGATCAGTTCAGAACTGCCAGCTTAACTGTAGAATTGCCAGAATACAAGCAGTCCTACCAGAACTACCATCATCGCCCCAGGCAGAATGGCCGACCACTTGTCACGGGCAGTTGAAGCAGACCGCTTCTTCTTCCAGGATACCAGCAATGCTGCCAAGAACAATACAGCCAGTCCAGTCAGACCATAGTTAACCATAATCTGCGGGTACACTTCGGCATAGGCACGCTCATTGTTGCTGAGCATCCGCAAAGCCAGAACCAGATTGTTCACCACAATGCCAGTGCCTGATAAGGTTAGGCCAACCACCAACTTGCGGCTGGCGGCACTAGAAGCAGGGCGTGTTCTGGCTCTCCGCCTGTTCAAGATCTTCTGAACCAGCAATACAAACGGGGCGATAATGAAATAGACGACGGCCAGCACCGCAAGCGCGGCACTCAAGAGCAGCACCGGCATCGATTTATCAGCAGGCAATGGCAAATAATCAGAGGTATACACCGAGATCGCCTTTACCTTACCATCACTGACTGTTGCATGCAGCATGGGCCAGGCATCCAGCGCCGAGTCTCCGCTTACTTTCTCATAGAGATAAGGCTGAACCTGCTTATAGCTCCCGGTCATACCTGCAAGTGACACACGGAGCTGATCCGCTCCCTGCGGCTCAAGCTTCATCAGCGTGAGATAGGGAAATAGATTCATGAAGCCATGTCCAGGGCGGCGCGCAGCCACGAACTCACCTTGAACCTCTGACGCGTCCGGCAGATCGACTGCATCCGCCTGCTCACGCGTACCCACGATTGCTTTGGTCAGACCATGAACAATATTGGATTCGCTGGCCTGATTGGTCATAATTACGATCGCGAACCGGTCTTCAGGCACGATCTGCAGATTGGTGGCAAAGGCAATCGTATTCCCGCCGTGGCCGAGCGTCCGGTGCCGTCCAGGATATTCCCAGAACCCATGCGCATTGCCCGGCATTCCTTCAGCTGAGGCATAACTTTGGGTCAGCATCTTGCCCAGGGTCTCGGGCTTCTCGAACAGAGGGGATTGTTCTCCGGCTGCAGGCAGGAACGCCATCGCAAACTTAGCCAGATCTTCCGCAGTGCCGTTATTGCCGCCATTGGGGTACATGGACATATAGTTCCATGATCCCTGCCTAAAGGACCCTTTTCCCTCAAAGAAATAACCCTTAGCTTTATGCTTCAGCAGCTCCGGGCGCTCTTCTACTACGGAATAGGCAATGGAATCCTTCATGCCAAGGGGATCAAAAATATGCTGCTGAACGTATTCACGGTAAGGCTGACCGCTGATTCTCTCCACAATATACGCAGCCAGTGAGTTACCATAATTCGAATAGGCTACAGCCTCACCAGGTCTGTATATCTGTGCAGGCTGGGCAAGCTTCAGTCCCTCTTCCAGCGACCGCACTTCCTCAGGAGATTGGTAGGCCATATCGAACATATACTCTTCGAATCCGGCATTGTGGTTCATGAGATTAAGCATTGTTATGGGATCATCATATTTCAGCTTTGTTAGGAAATTCTCCGGTAAATAGTTGCGAATATCTTCATTCAAATCAATTTCACCTTGTTCTTCCAACTGCATCACGGACGTCCATACGGTAAGCTTGCTGATCGAGCCCCACTCCATTACCGTATCCGGCGAGACAGGGATCTGCTGCTCCACGTCGGCGTAGCCGTAACCCTTGGACAGAACCACCTGGCCGTCCTTCACCATAACAACAGACGCGCCTACGGATTGTTGTCCTATGTACTCTTTAACATAATTGTCGACAAAAGCTTCCAAACCGGCCAGCGGAATCCCGGAGGGGGTAGCTGCCTCTGCACCTGCGCTAACTTTTTCCACCGCAAATGCTGTGATACTACTGGACATAAATAATAGTATTGAGAACACTAGTATAAATCCTCTTCTTAACAATAAGACCTCTCCTTTAGTTGAGTAAATTCCTGCAGCTCTCCTATTCTATCAAGAATCCTCACACATAACCGTATAATTTTGTCAAAAGTAAATTAAGGGTGATTTCAGCTCCACATATTTCCTCCACATAACAAACAGCGGCCCCCGTTACCGGAGAACCGCCGCCCGTTTTGCTCTAATTACTATTTCTACAGATATACACTTCTGGCTATAAAAAAATTCCCTTTAAGTTTACTCGATTCTTAATGATAACAATGGACTTTTATTTACATGTGCTATTCGACCTGGAACTGATTCAATTCATCCTGTAGCTTTTTCGACAAAAGGCTGAGTTGCTGGGATAGTGCTGCAACATGCTGAATGCTGTCCAGTTGCTCCTGAGTACTTGCACTAACCTCTTCCGTCGAAGCAGAATTCTCTTCTGTCGTCGAAGAAATCACTTCCAGTGCCTGTAAAATTTCTTCCTTGTGGGTATGAACATTGGAAGTGTTATCGCTGATTTGAATCATGCGTAATTTCAAGCCTTCTAAATCCTTGTTAATACTGAGGAACACCTGCTTCGTAGCTTCAACGGATTTCGCGGTTTCTCCAGCTATTTCAAGGCCCTGCGTTGTGTGTTCAACGGATGCCGTGGTTTTCTCCGCGATATCATGAACCTTTCTGGCGATCTCCTGTGTAGCCCGTGCAGTCTGTTCCGCCAATTTCCGGACCTCTCCTGCCACAACAGCAAACCCGCGGCCCTGTTCTCCTGCACGTGCTGCTTCGATAGACGCGTTAAGTGCTAACAGATTGGTTTGTGTGGCAATTTGATGTACCGTATCTACGATGCCCGATATCTCATTACGGCTAAGATCAATATCTTGAATCGCAGACGAAATCGCCTGTGTGGAGTTGTGATTTTCTTGAGCCCATCTGGATAACTGATCCAAAACGTCTAACCCTAGTCCGCTTTGGTCTGCAGAAGCTTGCACCATCCCTTCTATGGCTTTGGTATCATTCGTGATTTCGTCGATTTGACCGGATAATGACCCTGTTTTGTGAAGAATCGTATCCGTTTCGATTGACTGATAATTAGTTGCGTTAGCAATCTCAGTAATGGCCATAGCCATATCGTTCATTGTCACAGCCGTTCGGGAAGATATAGATTGCAGATCCTTGGAAGACTGATTTAATACCTCTGCGGAGGCGCCAACCATCTGAATCATATTTTGAATTTTCCGGACCATATTGAAGATTCCGATTGAAATTTGTCCAATTTCATTTTTAGAATTAGCATCGAACTCAACAGTCAAATCCCCGTTTTCCACCCGCTTGATCTTGGTAAGAAGTATAGGTATGGATCTGAGCAGATAACGGAGTGTGATATATGAAAATAAAATGAGCAGGAACGCAGCTGCAGTGAACCCGATAATGGTAAGCCATGTGAAGTTCACTAATTCTGAGAGTACTTCACGCTTTGAAATGGTCAATCCTACTGACCACCCAGTATCTTTACTTGTGGCGTACCCGATGTAACGGCTCTCTCCATTGTCGTTAATCAGTTCTACTCCGGATTCGCCAGCTAACATTTTCTTTCCGATCTTCCCTAGATCACCCGGGCTCTCGTTAATCTTTTCCTTTAATATTTTAGTCTTATCAGGGTGATACATAATCTCTCCAGTTTTTGTGGCGAGAATGGAATAACCTGTGCTGCCAAGCTTATAGCTTTGCATGATAGAAGGAATATCCTTAAACGCTATATCAACTACCACAAAACCAATTATCGCATTGTTGTCATTCTTAATCGGATAAAAAATACCCATCAACAAATCACCCGTAATAATATCATTGTAAGGATCGGAGTAGTACAAGCCGTCTGCTGCGACTGCCGGTTTGTAATACGGGCGTTGTTCAATAGTAAAGGTAGGCTCCGATACACTGCCATCGTTCAGGATGTAAAAGCCTTTGCCTGTAGTACTTGCTACCCAAGCATCTGCAAAAGCGGGCTCTCCCTTAACAATGGCTGCCAAGGTTTTTGTTACTTCAGCCGCATGCGGAGAAGTTTTGGCCAATCCAGGAGATTCCGTAGATTCGAGATATTGTTTAAATAGATTATTCGTTGACATCTGCTTGACAAGTGAACCCTTTTCCTTAAATAAAGCATCGAACTGACTAACGAGTGCCTGTGTTTTAGTCTGAAGCATGGACTCTTGGTTCTTCACAAGTATGTTTCGAGTGCTAGAAAATACAAATGTACCCAAGATCGAAAAGACGACAACGATAATAACTAAGAGAACAATTGATAATGTATTTGCAATACTCGATAAATTGAATCGTCTTTTCTTTAATTGCTGTGACATTAGAACCCCCCCCATTTCGCTTTTGTGTAATTAGCTCATAATAATATTTCGGATATTTGTCGATCATTCGATAGAGTAGTTTTCGATAATAAATATTTTGATGTCAAATTTTAAGGTTTACAGCATAAAAATTATAAAATACAGTTCATTTTATATTTTTTCGGGTGCATTACTATTGCTTAGATGTTGAAATGCTAGATGCCATTTTCAACAGTGAACGGTTATAAGCAAAACAAAACGACCTTAGTCCCATAGAATTCAGGACCAAGGCCGCTTACCGATAACTTTATTTTTGATATGAATAGTTCAGTCCAATCCAAGCCTTAGCTTTTTTTCTCTGGTTTCTCTACCTCTACTCCATTAAGAATTAGATGCAAGCGGATGTCTGCCTTAAGCGAATCCGAGACGGCACAGTACTTCTCCTCAGCCATCAGGATGGCTTTCCAGAGCCGGTAATCGGGGACATTCCCATCAATATGAAAAAACAGATCAATTGCTGTAAATCCGGAAGGATTCGCTTCCTTGCGGGTTCCATCTGCTTCAATCTCAAGTCGTGTGATTTCTGGCAGGAACCGATCCAGAATCATCGTGATATCGATGCCCATACAGCCTCCCAACCCGGCCAGCAGCAATTCCATCGGAGTCATGCCTTCGCCGTTACCACCGTATTTAGGAGTTGCATCCATCCCCACGGAATAGCCGGAAGGCCCTGTTGAATCAAACATCCGTTTACCTTTCCAAATGGTCGATACTTTCATTATCTTTACCTTCTTCCTTAAACTTCGTTGATTTGACGCAAGAATCTGCGTGTCCGTTCCTCTCGGGGATCTTCAAAAAACCGCTGCGGAGCCGCTTCTTCGATAATATTACCATCTGCCATAAAAATGATTTTGGTCGCCACTTCACGGGCAAACTTCATCTCATGTGACACGACCAGCATCGTCATGCCCTCCTGAGCCAGCTCACGCATCACACTGAGCACCTCACCGACAAGCTCGGGATCAAGCGCAGAAGTGGGTTCATCGAATAACATTACTGCGGGTTCCATAGCCAGAGAACGGGCAATCGCCACTCTTTGTTGCTGCCCGCCGGAGAGCCGGGAAGGATAATATTCTTCACGATCTGCCAGTCCAACGCGGTCCAGAAGCTTCCGGCCTATAGCTACAGCCTGTTCCTTCGGCAGCTTCTTCACGGTGATCAGACCTTCAATCACATTGCCGAGCGCTGTTTTGTGTGGATATAGATTGAATTGCTGGAACACCATCCCGCTCTGCTTACGGATATTCCGGGTAGCCTGCTGACGCAAACGCCTGGAGGCAGTAGCATCTACTACAATCCCATTCACCTCAAAACTGCCGCCTGAGATGTCCTCCAGACCATTTAAGCAGCGAAGCAATGTGCTTTTGCCTGAACCGCTCGGTCCCAGGACAACGACAATATCCTGTGCTGCCACCTGTATATTAATGCCCTTCAGCACTTCATGATCCTGAAAATGCTTCGATAAGCCTGTAGTCGTTATCATGTTAACGTCATCTCCATGTTCAATAAGCTTTGGCCAATCTGCGTTCGAACCGCTCCAGGATGAAGGCCAGCCCAGTACTCATAATCCAATACATCACACCGATCCCCAGATAAAAAGGCATATATTGATAATACTGGGCAATGAGGAGCTGTGCTTGACGCAGAAGTTCGCTGACCGTGATTACTGAAACGAGTGAGGTCTCCTTCAGCATACCAATGAACGTATTTCCCATAGGTGGAATAGCAATACGCATGGCCTGCGGCAGCACAATTCTGCGCATCGCCTGCCATGGCGTCATTCCGGTTGAATAAGCAGCCTCCAATTGTCCCTTCGGAACCGACAGAATGGCTCCACGGAACGTCTCAGACAAGTAAGCCCCAGCATTTACACTGAGCGCAATATAGGCTGCTGTCAGGGAACCAAGCGTAATCCCATAATCTACAAGCCCATAATATATGATAACAATCTGTACTAGGAGTGGTGTCCCGCGGATGACCGATACATAGAAACGGGCAATCCACCGAATCGGCGGATTCCCTTTGAGACGGGCGATTGCCACCACGAGGCCGATGATCAGACCGAAGAACATAGAGACAATCGTCAACAGTAAAGTGTAACCGGCGCCCTTCAGCAAGAAGGGCAGATTGTCGAATACGAGTTGCATAGATACTACCCCCTTCCCGCCATAGGGCGCACGCTCCAACATTTATTTTGCAGGTGTCTCATTGAACCATTTCTGAAAAAGAGTGTCGTAAGTGCCATCTGCCTTCATATCGGCCAAGGCTTTATTCATGGCATCACGAAGCTCTGCATTATCCTTGCGGAGAGCTACACCCGCCATATCGGATTTGATCGGTTCGCCCACCGCTTTAATCTGAAAGCCATTCTCATCTACAACCGGCTTCAAGGCATACAGATTATTAATGGTCGCATCAATCCGTCCTGCATCCAGATCCTTCAGTGAGGTAATGACATCATCATACGTCTTGATCTTGAAATCACCTACTTTTGGCAGCACTTCGGTACGAAGATAGGTTTCATCGTTCGTTCCGAGCCCCACCCCAATCGTCTTCCCTTTGAAGTCTTCCAGCTTCGTGATATCTGTATTTTTGGTATTGACGATGATTTTGACATTGTTGGTGATGTAAGAATCCGTGAAATCAATTTGCTTCTTACGTTCATCAGTTATCGTAACCTGGCTAATCACGATATCGAATTTCTTCGCTTGCAGACTTGGGATCAGCCCGGAGAAATCCTGAGTTGTGAATTCTGCTGTTACTCCAAGACGTTTGGCAATTTCCTTGGCGATATCAGGGTCAAAGCCGTCTACTTCTTTCTTATCATTCAAAAAGGTATACGGCGGATAGGTTCCCATTGTACCGACCTTGATCACGCCCGCTTTTTTAATTTGTTCCAGTTCATTCGCCGCTGTAGTTCCCGAATCTGATTTCCCGCCGCAAGCGCTTAGAACCAGACCGAACACAGCCAGCGCTGTTATTGTAACCATAGCAAATTTACGTTTTATCATTATTGTTTCTCTCCCTTTATCTATAGTTTTCCCAACAATCCGTAAAATTCGAAATTGGCCAATTCACTCGCTAATTGCTGTGCAGAGGCCTCTGCAACCTTAGAATGAATGTCTTCGGAGCCAAATAACCAACGTGAGAGCAACCCGTCACACATACTCATTAACAGAGCAGCGCGAAGCTCAACCTCTATACCCTCAGGCAGCATTTGCAGCTCTATCGCTCTTTCTATATTGCGGCGAAAAGCTTGCTCCATTGCATTCCGGGTAGCCGAAATACGCTTCCTTATCGTTTGGTCGGCTCCATTTCCCATCAGGAGGATCTCCATAAGATGGCGGTTCTCTGCGGCGAAATTGAACAACCGGTGGAACAGTGCTTCTGAAGCTTCTACCATGTCCGTTATATCTCCCGGATCTTGACGATAACCTTGGGCAATCACTTGCAGTAGCTGTTCCTTGCCCGTTTCGATAATCTCCAGCGCAATGGCTTCCTTGCTCTTAAAGTGCCAGTAAAAGGTTCCTTGCGCTACACCCGCTTCCTGAACGATGTCCGATATTTTCGTCTGATGATATCCCAGCCTGGCAAACTTCTCCAGAGCGATCTGCATCAGCTGAGTTCTGCGATCTATGTTTCCGTTGTTGTCATCTATGGGCAATCCATCTTCCTCCCCCCGATTGATTCGTCAGTCAGTTGTCTTTTTTTAAATCCTATAGGATAACTGTGTTATTGTCAATAGATTCTTGATATTTCTTCCTATTGTCAGCTACACGACATTTTTTACTAATGGATTGTGCTAATATACATATATCGCATAAGATTACTGTGTTTTATTATCCTACAAAACTCAGCTGATAAGAGGTGACCTATCCATGGATTCAATCGGCAATCCCGGGGATTTATTAGAGAAGCAGCAGATTAAGGAGGTCCTTCTTCGTGTCTTTCAAGAATACGGAACCCCAAAATCCTATAAGAAAAACGAATTCATTTTTTTAGAGAATGATCCCGCCAATGCGGTCTTTTATGTAGACACAGGCTTAGTGAAAATTTCACAGTCCTCCCAGGAAGGTCAAGGCATTACCCTCTTTCTTCGTTATGCCGGTGAGATCTTCGGGAATGCGGAGCTGCTGGCGAACCTTCAACGCAAACGATATGCCAAGTGCCTGGTAGACTGTCAGATGATCACGTTAGACGGGCAGATTTTTCTGGATTTAGCCAAAAGCAACGCTGAGTTTGCATACTCCTTAGCGGTTATCGGCGCCCATCGGCTATTGCAGACCCAAAACATGGTTGAGACGCTAATCAGCCGGCCTGTGGCATGGAGATTGGCTTGGTTAATATTCCAGATGGGCACTCAGAAAGATGAGCAGATCCATCTGCAACTGCAGCTAAGTCATGAAGAGATTTCTTATGTAATTGGCTGCAGCAGACAGACGGTTACCGAGACCTTGAATAAGTGGCGTGAGAAAGCACTTATAGACTACAACCATAAGAAAATTATCATTTATCATCCAAACCGCTTTTTCACAGATATTTAAAGAAGCGCTTGGGTCAGGAAGGTGTGCACATGATCGATATCAACAATGTCAGCAAAACGTTCATGCAGCGAAAAGGAGAACCCTACACGGTACTAGATCAGGTATCCTTCCACGTTGAACGCGGGCAATTTGTGTCCTTGCTGGGTCCCTCCGGCTGCGGAAAATCCACCTTATTAAATCTGATCGCCGGGTTTGAAACTTCGTATGAAGGTTCAATTACCGTCAACGGGCAGAGCATTACGTCTCCTGGCCCCGACCGCGTTGTCGTCTTTCAAGAGCATGGACTATTTCCCTGGTTAACCGTACTCGACAATGTTGCCTTTGGATTAAAGCAGCGGGGCTTATCCAAAAAAGCCCGTTATGAGCTGGCCTATGAGCAGATTAAAGCCGTGCATTTAAGTAAGTTCGTGGAACGTTATCCTCATGAGCTCTCCGGCGGGATGAAGCAACGGGTTGCCATCGCCAGAGCGCTGGTCATGGACCCGGAGATTTTATTAATGGATGAGCCCTTTGCCGCCTTAGATGAGCAGACCCGCTATATTTTGCAAAAGGATTTGGAGGAGATCTGGCAGAAAACGCGGAAAACCATCTTGTTCATCACTCACAATATTCGTGAGGCTATCCTTCTGTCTGAACGTGTGCTAGTCATGTCTACACAGCCGGGCCGGATTAGGCAGGAGTTCTCCGTTCAGGCCGCCCGCCCTCATGCGCTGGAGGATCCCTTGATTCATTCTCTCGAAACTAAAATTCTGGCAGTTCTGACAGATGAACTGGATAAGATCGTCCAAGGGGAGATCGATCATGAATACAGCATTTAGAAGAATAATATTTCTGATTATCCTAGTGATTGCGTGGGAGCTGGGTTATCGGATTTTTCAATGGGGCTGGAAATTCCCCTCTCCCTTACAGACCTATCAAGCCTTTTACGATGGATTTACGAAGGGGAATTTGCTGGAGGCCACCCTTTCCAGTCTTCGCCGCTTATTGATTTCGTTTGTGCTTGCGATTGGAATCGGTACACTGCTGGGATTCTTGTTCGCCCGTTTTCGTTATTTCGATGAAACCTTTGGGTTCCTGGTTGTTGCGCTGCAGACCGTTCCCAGTATCGCCTGGCTGCCGTTTGCCATCATCTGGTTCGGACTTAACGATACCTCCGTCATTTTCATCACCACCATTGGTGCCACCTGGACCATGTCTATTGCCAGTCGAACCGGCATTATGAATATTTCCACCATCCACTTACGGGCGGCACGGATGATGGGTACGGGCAGCGGGTTTCGGATGTTTTTTCAAGTGATGCTTCCCGCAGCATTTCCTCATCTCATCACCGGAGTTCGTGTAGCTTGGGCATTTGCCTGGCGCGCACTTACCGCTGGTGAGCTTATTGCGAGAGGACTGGGGCTAGGCCAGACGCTACAGGACAGCCGCAGTATAGGCGATACCGCAACGATCCTGTGTGTTGTCATTATCATCGCCGTGATCGGCACCCTGTCGGATCATTTGTGCTTCAAAAGACTGGAGGATCGCATTATGCTCCGCTACGGCTTAGATTCAGCCAAAAGATAAGTTGAAATCATCCACTCCAAGGTAAAGGGGAATCCTCATGAGAAAATTAACGATCGTCCTGATAGTAGTATTCACTCTGGTTCTTTCAGCTTGCGGAAATAATGGCGGGAACGCTTCAACAACAGATAATCTGACGGTTCATATTGGGCTTTTGAAAAATGTGACCCATGCCCCGGGATTTATCGCCTTGAAGAACGGCTATTTTCAGGATGCCTTCGGGGCCAATGTTAAGATTGAAGTCACGGCCTTTGACAACGGCTCCGACTTCTCCACCGCCATCGCAACCCACCAGATTGATCTGGGCTTTGTGGGTCCAGGTCCTGCAATCAACCAATTTCTGAAGAGTGAGAACTTTCGGATCATTTCCGGTTCGAATAATGGGGGTGCGGTCTTTATTGCCCGCAAAGATGCCGGCATCCATTCCGTGAAGGACTTAGTGGGCAAAACAGTAGCTATTCCCACCAAAGGCAGCACTAATGAAATCTCGTTGCGTTTACTGTTAGGGCAGGAAGGCTTGAAGGTATCGACGGATACCTCCGGCGTACAGATTATCACCCGTGCTCCGGCAGACACATTGGTCGCCATGCGGCAAAAAGAAGTCGATGCTACCTTAATTCCAGAACCTTGGGGAATACAACTGGTAGAAGAAGGCACTGGCGAGGTCTTGGTCGATTGGGACAAAATCCCGCCCAATAACGGCAACTATCCATTAACCCTGCTAGTGGCCAGCGACAAATTTCTTCAAAAGCATCGTGATCTGGCCAAACAAGCGATAAAGGCCAATCTGGACGGAATTGACTTTATCAAATCACATCCTGAAGAGGCCTATAAATTAATCAGCGCAGAACTCAAGGAGCTCAGCGGTAAAGGCATGGATGTTAAATTAATTAAAGGGGCCATAGAGCATTTGAATCTAACGGATGAGGTCAATCTGGAGGTCATCGAGAGCATGGCTAAGGTGTCTTTTGACGCCGGGTATATCAAGAATATTACAGAGGATAAGCTCGACTTAAGCAAGTTTATCGATTTATCGTTATTAGATGAAGTGAAAAAGGACAGATAAGGAGGTATAACCTACATGCAAATACAAGATCAGACCAGACAATTACCAGGCTTTCATGAAAACTTAAAAGTTATTTTACTCGGCACAGGCACGCCACGGGCTTTTCAGGGCCGGGCCAAAGCAGGTGTTGTCGTTCTTGCCGGAAATCATACCTTCTTGGTGGATTGCGGTGGTGCCACTATAGATCAGCTACTAAAAGCGGGTGTCATGCCTCAGCGGATATCAGACATTTTCTTCACCCACCATCACAGTGATCATAACTCGGGATTCTTCGATGTATTCATCTCCAGCTGGCGTACCCATGTCAATGCCCATCAGGTATTTCCTGGACGCTCCACGCCAATGAATGTTTATGGACCTGCCACCACTCAAGAGATTATCGGCAAAATGCGTTCGGCCTTTGATTTTGATGTCAATTTGCGAATTCACTATAACCTCTCCGCTGACGAAGGAGCTAATATTCATTATTTTGAAAGTAACGAGGGCGTTATTTATGAGCAGAATGGCATTAAGATTACTGCCTTTGAAGTCGATCATAGACCCGTCTATCCGGCGATCGCCTATAAGTTTGAATATAACGGGAAGGCGGTGGTCATTTCCGGTGACACCATTCCCGTTGAGAACATGGTTAAATATAGCCGGGGAGTGGATCTACTAATCCATGAATCCTATAACAAGAAATGGCTGGATGCCTTGATTGAGAAATTCCCGGATCAAGCAGCCTCCCTGTCCAACCCTGCCAAATATCACTCCACTACACACGAAGTAGCTGAAATGGCCCGACAGGCTGGGGTTAAACACCTCGTGCTTACCCATCACATCCCCGCGCCGGCAGAAACGGCAGAAGCTGAAGCTGAATATAGTATAGGCATGCAGGAGATCTATAAAGGTCCCATCACCATGGGCCGTGATTTAATGGAGTTCGAATTGTGATTTAACATTTAATCTGTGGTCATGTTACAGCCTGCTGTAAGGAGAAGGGATATATATAACAAAGAGCCCGCTGACTATGCGGGCTCTTTCGGCTTTTAGTATTAGAATAGGCGGGAATGAATTACTTCGTCCCTGAAAAAATCATTTTCCCGATTTGGCCAAAAATTCATCGATCTGACGCTGTACTTCCGCAATTATTTTGTCAATTCCGGCAGCCTTTACCTGCTTTTGAAGAGTGGCCAGCCCCTTGTCTACATCCTTCACTGTTCCATACTCCAGCGGAATACCGTATTGGAGCATCACATTGCCGACATTAGCGACTTCTGTTTTTACATTGCTGTTATTAAACGCAAAGGTTTCCAGAGGATAGTGATAAACCTCCCCTTCCCACTTGTCGGTTAACGCGTTAGCTTCTTCCGGGAAGGAAGCGTTGTCCCGGTTGAGCGGCGAGTTAAAGCCCCAGTTGGAAAAACCGGTATAGTTAGCGTTCTTTTCAGCGTTCGTGTACTTGTCATCTCCGACCGGATTATAATGAACGGATGGGATACCGTTCATGATCAGATCATGCAGTTCCTTGTCGTTCTGCAGCAAATCGACCATCATCAGTGCCCGTTCGGGATTCTTGGAAGTCGCGTGAATGGCGATCCCGTTCTGTGTAGAGACAGCTACCGATTTTTTCTTGTCCGGCGTAATGTCTGCCAGCGCCAATTCATAAGGCGACTTCTTTTCCCGCATATCGGTCATCAAGGCGCCAAGCGTACCCAGATTGTGTGTAATTGACGCCGCCTTGCCAGCCCGGAACTCCTGTTGGTGATCCAGCTTGCTGTTCAATGCACTCTTCGACCAGGCGTTATTATCGGCCAGATCTTTATAATAGTAGATCAGGTCCTTAAATTCTGGCGTTTCGTATACATTGAACACTTTACCAGTAGGATCGTCGAGCTTGAAGCCAATCGGCAGATCAAAGTCAAGCATGTTCCATTCGTTCTGCTGCTTCAGGAGCACCCGGTCCAGATTATGAAGCTTCCAGTCTCCGGTCTCCGGTACAAACGGAGTGACTCCCTTCTCTTTCTCAGCGATGGTCTTGAGGTAGTTAGCATAGGCTTCCGGGCTGTTAATCTCCGGCAGGTTGTATTTCTTGCGAAGGTCCTCCCGGTATAGAATCAGCTTCTCGACTGTTTCCCCGCGGTTCTGGGGCACCATGTAGAGCTTACCGTTCACCTTCGCCTGACCCCAGCTTACCTCCGGCATCGCTTTCCAAGTCATGGGAGTGTACTTCTGCAGCATCTCGTCGGTCAGTTCCAGGAAACCGCCTTTGAGCGCCTGATCGTTGTAGCCTGCCCAGTTCGCAGCGTAAATGAGGTCAAAATCCTCGTTGGCCGCAAGCTTAAGCGGATATTTCTGCGCCCAGTCTGACCAGTCCAAGAACTCGCCTTCTACGGTAGCGTTGATTTTCTCCTTCAGCTTCTTGTTAATCTCCCCGAATACCGTATCGTAGTCGACCGGCTTAGGCCCCACAAAGATCATTTTCAGTGCGACAGGCTGGGAGGTATCCACTGTGCTGGAATCTCCGGCAGCTTTCGTATTGTCTCCCGCCGCCTGAGTTGCGGCTGCTGAAGCCTGCGGATCCGCCACGTTCCCTCCGCCGTTACCATTATTATTCCCACACGCACTTAGCAGCGACAACATTATCACTCCGGACAGCAGTGTCATTCCTCTTTTTTTATTCAATAGATGATGCCCCCCATCAGTATTTGTAATCGTTTACATACACAGTATAAAGAAAAGTTTCTCTCCATAGAATGCAGGCCGTCAACGATTATACATACTTTTGCAACGACTTCTCGTCTAAAGGCTGAAAACCAACACCACTATTACGAATTCTACTGGGGTGAACAAGCTCCCAGCTCTTCACTAATCCTGCTACTATGTCGATAAATTTAGAATACACATGGAAAAGTATGGAGGAGTATATGAACAGTAACCGCAGAACTGAACCCTTTCGCTACACTCTAAAAGAACCTGCTACATTAGATCTGCATATTCTTACCATTAACGGAATCCCAGTTCCCCCCAAACCCGTAAGTGCCGTACTGTATGACATTAGCCGTTCGGGATGCCGGTTGTCGATTCCTTTGAATGTCAATCCGGACGCCAATCTGGTACGGGTAGGCATGGAGATGGCCCTCTCCTCTGAATCTATGTACATAGAAGGAACATTGAAATGGTATAAGGAGGAATCCGACACCTTTCACTACGGTATTCAATTGGACATCCCTGAAGCTGACAAGGATCGCCTTCCAAAAATGCTGCGCACACTGGCCGGTGAAGGTAAAATATTGGTCCGTTGAGAGATACAAAAAAGGGGCTGACCCAAAAGCCATTTCATGGCTTGGGTCAGCCCTCTGTTTTTTTAGTAGGATTAACGTGAGCACTTGGGTGCACGCTCCGCGAACGAAACGTTGTTCCAATCGCTGTGCTCTCCAGATTTTTTTCATTCTCCTTAGCGGTGAAAATCCGGAGACCAAGGCGACCGCTACCGCTTTTCCACAATCATTTCGTTCTCTCCGCTGTTTAAGCGGATAAAGTTTCTAAAATCTTTTTAGAACTACTAGAGGAAACCGCTCTTCGTAGCTTGGGCAGGGCTTAGCCCAGGCAATAACGAAAGCGATTGGAACAACGGTCCGTTCGCGGAGCGTCCACCCAAGTAGCTTACGTATCTCCTACGTATAAAAAGGGCTGACCCAAGCAGCCATTTCATGGCTTTTGGGTCAGCTTCTTTTTGATCCTTATTTAAACGATACAGATTCCAAAATCTTATCCGTTTCAGCTTTTGACTTCTCGTCTACGTAGGAAAGAATGAGGTTAAATGCATACCCGTCAATAATGGTGCTGTAATATTCTTGCGTGACTACTGCAGCTCCATTATTAATGGAAGCCTTCATCAGGTCCATATCTTTTCCCCCGACTTTAACGGTCTTGATGTCTTCAAACTCATACGGAAGTTTGCTGTCCGTCATCAATTTTTTTGAAGATTCCAGATAGTCCTTCCCAGTCTTAATACCTTGGAGCATGCTTACCTTCTCGGCAACTGCGATAGCGGAAGGCCCGCTTTTACCTGAATCTAATGGAAATTCCGAAGCCATCAGCAGGTTCAGCGTTTTGGTCTTTGCCAGATCCAGCATTTTATTCTTGGCTTCATTACCACCGGCAACAACTTGCTGACCGGCTTCCATAAGCTTCATCATCTGGTCTGCGTTCTGGAAGACCCACTCTTTGGGAAAGTTAAGGGACAATCCGAAATAGTCATTTGTGTATGTACCACTTTCAGTCACACCTAAGCTAACTTCCTTGTCTTTTCCTCCGCATGCTGTAACCATCATCAGCATTAACACCATCACCATTGATAATAATCCAACTTTTTTCTTCATAATACCCTCCTGATGTTTCTCTCTTTTTTTGTACACCAGAAAAGTTTAACATGTAATGTTATCTTTACCACCTATATAAAACTATAGGCCATGGCTAAAACAATAACATCCTTGTCGCGACAGAAACAGCCTCCGAGCTGGATTGAACCCCCAACTTATCAAAAATAATTTTCTTATGATGATTCACTGTACATTCTTTTATCTTTAATTTTGAGGCAATTGCTTTACCGGTTAGTCCTTGAGAAATGAGCTTGAGTACTTTTAGTTGACGTTCACTCAGTTGTGCCGGAAGCTGCCCAGCGGCCTGGCTTGCAAGCTGGACCTGGTAACTGATCAGCATATCTGCCGGAATCAGCTTGGCAATCGCAATCAGTTCGCTTTTCATAGCCGCATTAATCGTTGAGACATCCAGATAACCAATAATTTCATGACCGACCACTAGAGGGACCGAAAAGCAATGCCAATTATTAAAAAAAGGACTTTCATGATCCTCAGGCGGTAAATACACGGGACAGCCCTGCGCAATGGCCTCTGAAATCGCATTGACCCCGCAGCATTTTTCAGTAAAAAACATTCCTATATGGATAGGAGATTTACTTACTGCACTCTCCAGATTACGACTGTAATCCATCGCGAGCAGAACTCCCTCCTTATCCGTAAGCAGAAATAAATAGGGTCCGTTAAGATGATCCTTAATATTGAATATGCAGTGCTGAAAAACTTCAATTAATAGTTGATCGGAGGTATCTTTTCGGGTAAGTTGCTGCGTATTCGATAACAAGTAGTCTTCTTTTTCAAGCTGGCCAGATGTATCGATGGTTGTAATCATTCCAACATTTCTCCTTCCACATAAGACCATCCAGATTCTGGAGGATCCTTTATCCTTATCGGAATAAATGAAGGGAATATTGAATTTCACAAAATAAAGCTCTTTACTTCTGAATCTTTGAATATACGACTTTTGGCACATTAAGCTTAAATAAAAGAGCTATCTCATCTATAAATGGGATTCCCACCCTATATGCTGGGTCAATAAATACATACAAATAGTGCTTGAAATCTCCAATAATTCGATAGCTGTTACTTTTATACTATTTTTATGGTACTCCGTTCAAGAACGCATGATTCCATAGCTTAATTAGATCGTTCAGTTTCATCATAGCTCTCCGTTATTTATTATTACTCAAAGTATCATATCCCGCTTAGGTTCATAGCAGCACTACGGAATTCACGGCTCCCCGCGCACATTGTACCAGGGTTTCGTATAACCGGGCCGATATCGTATTGAACTCCTGCTCCCGGTCATGCTGATAGGCAGAATATGGAGGACTGTCATTCCAGGAACCCATGCCACCGAATACCCAGGCTTTGTAGACTGCATTCAGCAGCGTTCGTGCCTGGTCCTTATAAATATCCGGTAAGTGAAAAGACAGCTGCGCAGCTATACCTGTTCCGTTCAGAACACTCTTAGCAGGCTCAAAGAAATGGTCACTCCAGAAACTCTCTTCTATTGTATAGGCCAGATCTCCAATCTGCCTTAGCGCCACGTCCAGCTTCTCTGACAAAACAGATAATGGAAGGAATTCGCGATCACCTTTCTGTCCATCGTAAAGCTTTTGTTCAGTATAGGTAACTTTCCACTTTGTCCGCGAGCCATACTGATCCATGTGCCAATCAGCCTTCCACAAGGATTCACCTGTTGTTCCTAGGGAGGTCACTCCATTGGGCATCCCATTACTCTGAAGAATACCAGTGCTCCAGGAAGTTGCCGAAGGCATACCGTTTAACATAAGCCGCCGGCAGCCATTATTCTTCAGCTCTGCAAGCCACTCGGGCCAGCTCCAAACCTTCCCTCCTCCCTCCTCTATGAATCGCACTTCTATGTATTCCGTATGCTCTAATTCAGTATTAGAGGCATCCGCACCACTAATCAAATTCCCATTTCCCAGCGCTGTGATTAATAACATCTGATGTAACTCACCATTCATATATACTTCCCCCTTCCTCACGTTATCTCCATCCTCTCATTTCCATGCTCCATTCATCAACCATTAGTTTCAGCCGGAGATATCGGGAATTCAAACAGTACTCCTGAAGATATGTTCTTCGTGGATACGGTTATAGAAGGGCAAAAAAACAACGCGTACCGTCTGATGCCGGTACGCGCTGTATATGCTGGTTATTTTACTAATCCCTTATAAATAATCATCGCTAGATGACAGGCAGCTAGACCTGTGAAGCTGCCGTGTCGGATATCCCCCACCGCAGCTTGTACAGCTCAGGGAGCACAACCCCCAGGAGCACCAGGACAACCCCGGTCCACTGCAGTCCGCTTACCTGCTCATGCAGCACGAATGAGGAGAGCAATACAGCAACCGGAAGCTCGGCAGCACCGAGAATGCCAGCCATGCCGCCCCCGATATGCGGAACACCAATGGCAAATAATACCGGCGGAATAAAGGCTCCGAACAAACCCAATAAAAATCCAAACAGCAGCAGCTGTCCCCACAAAAGTCCGTTGAAAAGGAAATACGGCGGGAAAATAACGAACAATAGCAACAAGCCTCCGGTAACCATCCATGCGCTCCGGTACGCCGGATGTGCAGAGGGAACCGCTTTGCCGCTGAAAATAATGAACATGGAATAACTTACAGCTGACAACAGGCCCAGAGTAAGTCCAAGAGCATTGAAATGCGCTGCACCCTGATCTATAATTCCTGCTGCAAGCAGCGTTCCGCCGAAGAGAAGCAACAGCGTCAGCAGGGTTACCTTGTCGGGCCGCTGCCGCTTGCTGACAGCCTGGATCAGTACACTGATCCAGGTGAACTGGAACAGCAGGATGATAGCCAGCGAAGCTGGAATATAGCGCAGGGACTGGTAATAGACTAATCCTGTCACCACAGTAGGCGCTCCAGCCATCATCAGCAGCAGCCGCTGCTTCCAGGTAAGTGCAGGCGATGCCTGCTGTGCTGCAGCTGGACGAATGCCTTGGCTGCGTTGTTTACGCGCCTGCCTAACCTTTGTATATAATGCCAGCAGCCAGGCAAGAATGCAGCCGGTCAGCAGCTGCGTACCGACCACTTCCCCAAGCTGGTACCCCTCTCCGTAAGCCAATACGACGATCGTAGATAGAATTCCATAGCTCATGGCCCCAATTAATACCGATAACAAATATTTCAAATCTTTCATTTCATTTATGCCTCCTGAATCTATTAAATCGGCCGCAATACGCAAATAAACCTAACTCCGGGGACGAGGAACATAAGAGCATGATCCTTGCCATCGTAGTTAGGAAGAGTAGGCTTCCTGTAGAAACCCTCGCCCTGTTGATGCCCATAAGGCTGCGAGGTTATACGAGAACAGTATGTAATTATATGCATAACGACTGTTCATATGTTACATGGCAAGTAAGTTGCTGTCAACCCTTAATTCTTAAAATTTAAGGATTCAAATGACTGGGGCTCGATTTGGTAATATTTCGGAGCTAAACCTTCTTTTCTCTGATAAAATGGATCCAAAGGCGTCTTGTAAAAAAATACCTGCAGAGGAGGTGTACATTCTGAACCGTTCTGGACCCGTAAAACTGATAGGACTTATTGCCGGAATTGCGCTGTCGAACATAGCTGTACTTTCTCCTGGACTGCTTGGCCTTCAAATTGTTGGCGGAAGTACGCTTGAGACTGCTTCTGGCGTTACTCTGCTATTCATTAGTTTGCTTGTCGTGCTGTACGGGAGCTATACCCTCCTCTTCAAAACACCAGCCACTCCCTCTGTCCGTAATTTGGAAACCCGTGATGATTACATCGCAGGGTTGAGCCGCTACCGGAATGTGAAGGCGCTCCAAAAAGATGTTCTGCTTGCCCTTGAGCAGTTGGAGCGGATCGACAAAAAGAAATCCACCTTGATGAATATATTAGGGGAGCGGTTTGAGCCCACGGAATTAAGCTTCCGAAAGTTCCAGTCCGTCATTGTTGAGGTTGAAAAGCTCTTGTATCTGAATGTGCGGGGGATTCTGAACAAGCTCAGTGTATTCGATGCCTCTGAATTCAACCTGTTCACCAGCCGGCAAAGGCCGAAGCCCTTCTCCGATACGCTGGTGCAGAGAAAAAACGAGCTGTATAACGAATATTTTGCCCATGTGACTGGCTATCTGGGGGCGAATGAGGAGATTCTGCTTAAGCTGGATCAGCTGCTGCTGGAAATTTCCCTGCTGGATAATACGGACTACAGGGCAGTTGATGAAATGCCTTGCATGAAAGAGCTTAACGCCCTGATCGGGCAGACCAAGCTCTATCAGAATTAGAAAGGAAGATGCACATGGCCGGGAGTGGCAAAAAAGGGATCATACTCGCAGTGATTGCAGCATGCGTATTTGCTCTGGTCTACTTCGGAATCACGCTGACTGCAAATTTAGGCAAATCCGATAAGGAGATCTCTGCGGAAGACGCCGGTAAAAAGCTGAACAAACTCTACAGCAATGTTAATGTAACAGTCGCAGATACTGTAAAGGGGCAAATCGACCTGGACCCCGCAGATATCGGCGAATCCCTGCCCGACATCTCCAAATTTCCTATTTCTGTAGAGAATACAACGGACAGCTTCGTGGAAATCTTCTCTTCCACCGAGAAATCCGGGACAGGAAATGACGGCTGGCTGAATGAAGTAGCCACTGCCTTCAATGATGCGAAAATCATGATCGGCGGTAAACAGGCTTCCGTAAAGATCCGTAATATCGCCTCAGGCACGGCCACAGACTATATCCGGTCCGGTAAGTATATACCAGATGCTTTTACCCCTTCCAACGAGCTATGGGGCGAGATGGTCAAGGCAAACGGAACCCCTACCGTGCTTATCTCGAAACGTATAACCGGCAATGTGGCGGGCGTGGTAACCAACAAGAAAAAATATGACGAACTGGTAGGCAAGTACGGCTCGCTGAATGTCAAAACTATAACGGATGCTATCGCAGCGAATGAGCTGTCCATGGGCTACACCGACCCGTTCGCCAGCTCCACCGGACTGAACTTCCTCGTGACCGCACTCAGCACTTTTGACAGCTCCGATCTGTTAAGTGATAAGGCTGTGCAGGGCTTTGAGCGGTTCCAGGCCAATGTGCCGTTCATCGCCTCGACCACGCTGCAAATGCGGGATGCGGCTAAAACAGGGGCACTGGATGCTTTTGTTCTGGAGTATCAAACCTATGTGAATGCGCCTGATCTGAAAAGCGGCTATGTCTTCACACCGTTTGGCGTACGACATGATAGTCCGCTCTACGCGCTTGGAAATTTACCCAAGGAGAAGCTGGACATTATCAAGAAATTTGCCGAATTCACTGAGCAGGACCGATATCAACAGCTGGCATCGGACAAAGGATTCAACGGCATGAATGAATACGTCTCTGAACTTGCCCCTATTGAAGGCAACCTCCTCTCTTCAGCCCAGAAGCTCTGGAAAGAGAAAAAGGATGGCAGCAAACCAATTGCAGCTGTATTCGTAGCGGATGTGTCAGGAAGCATGGCCGGGGAACCTCTCAATCATCTGAAGGAATCGCTGCTCAAAGGACAGAAATTCCTGGGTAAAGACAACAGCATTGGCTTTGTCTCCTACTCCAGTGATGTGACTATTAATCTGCCCATCGCCAAATATGACACCAATCAGCAGTCCATGTTCGTAGGGGCCATTAACAGCCTGCAGGCTACCGGGGGCACCGCTACGTTCGACGGAATCATTGTAGCCATGAAAATGCTTCAGGACCAAATTGCCTTGAATCCTGATATTAAGCCGGTGATTTTCGTCCTCAGTGACGGTGAAACGAACGAAGGGCATTCATTAGATGAGATTAGAGGCTTAATCGAGACTTATAAAATCCCGGTCTACACCATAGGCTACAATGCGAACATCAAGGCACTGGAGAGCATTTCCAGTATTAATGAGGCTGCAAATATCAATGCAGATACGGATGACGTCGTGTACAAAATCGGCAATCTGCTCAACGTGCAAATGTAGCTCAGCCTACCATTCGGGCATATGCTATCGAAGCTAGTTATATTACGGGCACAGTCGAAGAAGTGCAGCTTCGATAAAACTTTAGGAGGTTTGTGATGTCATTTACCATGGAAATCCCTAGTACGGAAACGCTCAAAGCGGTTATCGAAGAACAGGTACAGCCTGAGCCTGCAGAGGTTTCGCAGCTGAAAGAGCTGGCCGCGAGCAATGTAGCAAGTATTCTGGACCTGGATATAGACTCACTGGAAAAACGGAGATCTGTGCTGCAATCGATCGACATGTTCGGAATGAATACCATGCGCTCCTCTTCCGATAAAAACTCCCTGCTTCAGGTGTCCGTAGGCAATCTGTCCAAAACAGGCGATGAAGGCGGCCAGGTCGCCAAGGGATTGACGGAGCTCCATTTGCAGTTGAAGGATCTGGATCCGAGTGCTGTCGATTTTGCTAAAAACGGGATTCTGGGCAAATTCTTCAATCCCCTGCGTACGTATTTCGCCAAGTACCAGAAAGCAGACGCTGTCATTTCCGATATCATCCAATCCCTGGATAAAGGCAAATCCATTTTGAAGAACGACAACACCACCCTTGAGATCGAACAGCAGACCCTGCGGGAGCTCACCAAAAAGCTGCAGAAGGAAATTCAGCTCGGCATGCTGATGGACCGGGAAATCGAGCATCAGATTGAAGCTGCTAAGGTGCGCAGTGAGTCCGAGGACAAAATCAGGTTCATCACCGAAGAAGTCCTCTTCCCTCTCCGTCAGCGGGTCATGGATCTGCAGCAGATGCAAGTAGTCAATCAACAAGGCATCATGGCTATCGAAGTAGTGATCAGAAATAATAAAGAACTGATCCGGGGCGTTGACAGAGCCCGAAACGTAACCGTATCTGCACTGAAAATCTCCGTCACCGTCGCAAGCGCACTATATCATCAAAAAATCGTACTCAAAAAAATCGAGCTGCTAAATCAAACGACAGATCATCTGATCAGCGGCACCTCAAAAATGCTTAAAGAGCAAGGGGCAGCGATTCAAAAACAATCGATGGAAACCTCCATCTCTCCGGACACGCTGAAACAGGCCTTTACCGACGTGTTGTCCGCCCTGGATTCCATCAGCACCTACAAGCAGGAGGCACTGCCGAGAATGCGCGAGACCATCAATCAGTTCCGCGAACTGGCCGACAATGGCGAGCAGCAGATCCAGCGTCTGGAGAGGGGCAACTCGCTAGGGCTATAAGCTGATTTAAGACTGTCAATCTATCATGATAAAACTAGTTCCCGACCACATTCTGGGAGGGAAAACATTTGAGCGAAGAAGAATTGAACGCAGATGGCTGGGAAGCCATAGATGAAGCTCTGGAGCAGCTCTATGGAGAACAGGAACAGAAGCATTACGGAACCGCCATACCCTACATGCTTGGTGGACCAGATCCGCTGAATGGAATCAGTGTATACGAAGTGCGTGAACCAATGCCACATTGGCATTTTGTAACCTACGGATTTTCGGAGCTATATGAAAAAGAAACGGAAGATCCCGGGTACAGCGGATATGGCTTCGAATTGACCTTCCGGCTATCCAAATCCGCTGCAGAAGATGAGCCTCCAGCTTGGGCATTGAATCTGCTGCAGAATCTGGGCCGTTATGTGTTTAACAGCGGAAATGTGTTCCGTTCCGGGGATTATATGGATGCGAATGGGCCGATTGCCCTTGAGTCGGAGACGGTGCTGACAGCATTGGCTTTTATTACAGACCCTCTGCTTCCGGCGATAGACACCCCTAATGGCCGAGTAGAATTCCTCCAGCTTCGAGACAGGTGTCCCTCGCAGCATCGATATTCATAAAGAAAACGTTCTCCTTAAGCTGGATGAGGCTGCCTCGGAAGCTATATCAGAAATTCTCCGTCCGGTAGCAGGGCTGTATCATCTCACTGACTGGCCGGAGTTTGCAGTGAGGATCGTACCCACTCATATCACCGACAATGAAGGAACTGTTGTGAAAACCATAGGATAATCATTCACAACCCCATAGGCCATTACTCTCGCTTATGGGGATTTTCCTTGTTTGCATATTTATGCATGCCATTTAGCCCTTACCAAATTCATTCAATTCATGATTCAGGAGGATAATAATGGTTCTTTCGCTTCATATATTTTCCTTGGTTTAATCCGATATCTTAGTAAGGTATAGTTTTATACTCATACCATTTCATCTAAAGAGGAGTCGTCAAATGAAGAAGATTCAGAGGTTAACTAAAAGATTAGGGTGCATCCTGCTTGCAGGTGTTTTGATCAGCTCTGCTCTAGGGGCAGGAAAGCTGACTCCACACGCATCCGCAGCGGCTGCGGAGAATGGGTATGTGTACTATAGCTCGGAAGATGGATCATTATATCGTGCACCCACTGCTGGGGGTACTGCTCAAATGATCTCTGAGAATTTCGAGGGATCCTATCTGAACGCAACCAGCAAGTATTTGTATTTCTTTGATAATGAGGACACTAGCAAGCTGCAGCGTTTGTCTCTGACCGAACCAGGTGCGCTGATCAGCAACTTTGCCGGCAACAAGGATATTTTATTTTACCAAATCGAAGGGGAGTTCATCTATTTCATGGATGACAATGGCGTGATCTACCGCTCGTTGGCTGATGCGGCTGATGACACCCAGATCAAGCAAATTGCGAATAACGCAGATACAGAATTTCCAGGCTTCTCCGTGGAGAATGGCCGCATTTACTACAATGTTTTGAAGAACGGAACAAACACCTGGGCAGCCTCGAAGTCCCGCGATGGCAGTGGAAATGTGCAATATATAGCGCAAGGCGCCATTCCATCCTATTCCTATATTCATCCGGGTTCTTCTACGGTTTCTGTAATGGTAGATATCAAACCTGCAGAAACGTATTATTCTCTGAACTCCATGGTTCTGTACACCCTTCCGGTGAATGGCGGAAACCCCAAAGCAGCCAATGCCAAAAGCCCGCTGGATGCGAATGCAACCTATTCAGGCTTCTGGTCCAATGATTATTACATCTATAACAAAGGGGTCACAGTAGACGATAATGATGATTACGTGTATTCCAAGAGCAAAAGCTATGCGATAGATAAAAGCGGTAAATCGTTTCAGCTCAATCAAAGCGCGGTTGTCAGCCTTGCCGATATGGGCGGAAACAAGCTGGCATACGTCGGCAGCAACGGAAAAGGCTACATCAGTACCATTGCCAACGGTAAAGTAACCAGTACAAAAACACTTGCACTAAGCCAGGTGACAAATGTCTATAACCTGAAGAATGGTACAGCCGACGGACAAATCATATTTTATGCAAGCGGCGGGGCTTATGCTGTAAATGCGAATCTGTCCTTAACTAAATTGAATGGCGTGACTTGGGATAATAGCTCCATCTTTAACGATGTATCAGGAATCTACTATTATAACGCAGAGGATAATCAGAGCCTCTATAAAATGAGCGCTGACGGTAAAACGAAGCTGAAGCTCACCGATGGACCTGTGTCAGAAATCTATACAGTTACCACTAAATAATATTACTCGAAAATCACAGAAGCCCACAGCACTGCATCATGCGGTGCTGTGGGCTTTTTCAGCAAAACGTACCGATAATCATTCTGAACGCAAAATATCAATATGAGCAAGCTGCGAAAGGTCCTCAACAAAACCCGGGTAGGATACGTCGATACAGCCGCAGTTGCGGATAATCGAAGGCTCATCCATACTGCTGGCGAGCACAGCGGCGGTCATGGCGATCCGGTGATCCCCAGAGCTGTCTACAATAGCAGGTGATAGACGCTTGCCGCCGTGAATGACCATATCGTCTTCACTACATGAGGTTTCTATGCCAAAAGCTCTTAGTACCCCCGCAGTAGTCTGAATCCGGTTCGTATCCTTGTCTCGTAATTCCCGGCAGTTCCTAATCACTGAATCCCCTTCGGCAAACGCCGATACCGCGGCTAGCAAAGGAACCTCGTCAATCAAGCTCTGTATCCGCTCGTTACCTTCAGCAAGGACAGGGGACAACCGGGCTGCTTGCGGGCAATAGATATCTGCAATCGGCTCCCCGGATAGTAGATCCTCTTCCTTTTGCAGCATCAAGTGAAGTCCCATCTCTCTAAGCAGGTGAAAGAACCCCATCCGGGTCGGATTGACACCCACTCGTTTAATCGACAGGCTGCCTTTGTGCCCCATTCCCCGAATAGCGTATGCTGCCAGCAGAAAAGCCGCTGAGGACAGGTCACCTGGAACAATCACATCCTTGGCGGAAAAGAAACTACCTCCCCTCAGGGAAGTAACATCGCCATCGGCCTGAATATCTATGCCGAAATATCGCATCAGGCGTTCGGTATGATCCCGGCTTTGGCAGCTTTGCCGATAACGTGTGATCCCCTCCGCGTACAATCCCGCGAATAGCAGAGCTGACTTTTCCTGTGCGCTGAATACGGTGGCTTCCATGTCTATGGGAGACAATGGCGATGCTCCCTGAACCCGCAAAGGCAGACAGCCCTTCACACCAAGATATTCAATAGAGGCCCCCATGTCCATCAGCGGCTGAACCACCCAATCCATCGGCCTTGCCGAGAGCAGTGCGTTCCCGCCGAGTTCCGCTGCAAAGGGCTGTCCTGCCAGCACAGACAAGATCAGCCGGGCCGATGTGGCCGTATTCCCAATCTCAAGCCTGCCCTCTGGTACCCGCAAGCCCCGCAGCCCTCTCCCATAGACAGACAGGTCATCACCATTCCATGCAAACGTTACACCTAATTGGCGCAAAATAGCGATGCAGCTCTGAGTGTCACGGGAACGCAGCACACCCTGTACGTTGCCTCTGCCTTCGGCGATAGCGTTCAGGACAATGGCCCGCTGAGAGATGGATTTGTCTCCGGGAATCGAATGGAACACCAAAGAGCCTACATCCCGCTTCGCTCTGATTCGCAAGTCACACTTGGCCGGTAGCTCGACCCTGTTCTGTACCAATTCCAATTCTGATCACCTCGTCATCCGAGAGTATTTGCGAATAGTCCATATCTCTTCCGGGAGCCAGCGGAATCCGCCGGTCGCCCTTTGCCGCGTAGCTGCGGTAACGCTGCCTTTTGCGCTCCAGTCCAAGGTTGTTCTCGAAGGTATAATCGACTAGCTCCACCGCGTTCCGGCGCAGCGCAAGCGCAAGTAGATCAGCTCCCATCCTCGTACGCACCATTACCGTGGATGAAGCTTTGGCGGATACTCCGGCTTTACTGGAATCAAAAATGTTGGGGTCCCCATCCGAAATCGAGATATCGGCAACACCTGACCACCAATCCGGGCAAGCGAGGCAGCGAAACGTCTTGAACTTCTTGAACTCCTCCACCAGCCTATAAAAGGGGAGAAAATGTTCCTGACCCTGCCGTGTCCTGACCACGAATTGTCCAGGATATTGCCCTTCCCGGTAGCGCATAAAGACAACATCGGCCAAATCGATGCCGAGGATCTCTGTAATCAGATGTTCAGTACCGCCAAGGGAGGTATTAGAAGCACATCCCAGCTCAATTGTAAACGCTACCTTGTCTGCCAACATAGAGGAAGGCAGATGCTCCGGGAGATTCAGCAGCTTGTTGATTCCTTGAATCTGGCACGGCACACCTATAATGCCTACCTTGTCATATCTGCCGTCCTTTAACAGATCCAGATTCGGCGTAATGCAGTAGCTGGTCTGTGCGCACTCGATAATCCGGTCCACCGAATCGGCAAGGTACGCCTTCGGCACCCAGGGGCGTTCTTGATCTCTCCCTACCACAATCACCGCGTCGGCCAAGTTCTCCTCCAGCGCCGTGATCGCCAGGATCGTCGCCGCCCCACCGGCTGCCGCCCGGCCCAGGATCTCCGGGTCCGCTGCCGATAATTGATAGGTGGACAGGTAAATACCGGTCCAGCGTTCAAGCTCGGATCGGTTGCGGCCGAAAATGCGGCGCTCGGACTCCATCACACCTGTGTCATACCCCGGGCACACTTCCGAGCAGAGATTGCAGCTTCCGCAGGTGTCCGCTGCCTGGCTCTCCATGCCTTGGAATACGGGAAGCGGAACGGAGTCGCCGTTCATTGCCAGCAGGCCTTGAGGGCACACTGCGGCGCATAATCCGCAGGAAGCACAGAGCGATAGATCAAGAATCTCTTCTTTGAGGGTGATAAAAGATGTCATCTCAGCACCTTGCCTTCCTCATAATCTCACGCCGCTTAGCGCGGAATAGACTTCTCTGGTTCTCTCAGCAATAGGGTGCCAGTCATACCGCAGCCGGGCTTCCCGCCGGGCTGCCTCCGCAAGCCGGTCCCCCTCCTCAGGATCACGGAGAAGATACAGAATCCGGCCCGCAAGCATATGGGGATCTTCAGGAATGCTGATGAGCCCGGTCCGCCCGTGCTCCACAATCTCAGCAAGTCCACCGATATCGGACACAATTACCGGGGTACCGCTTCCCATCGCTTCAAGCGCTACAATACCGAAGGGCTCATACAAACTGGGAAATACACAGACATCAGCAATCTCCAGCAGATAGCTTTTCTCCAGACTGTCCACAAAGCCAGTGAACCGGATGCTTGTACCAAGCTCGGCCGCACTTGCTTCAAGTTCGGCCAGCATAGGGCCCCGGCCTGCGATAATGCAAGTACAGTGCGGGAATTCCCGAAGCACCTCATGCATACTTTGCAGCAGCACCTGCACCCCTTTTTCCTTGACCAGCCTTCCAATGAACAAGACAATCTTTCCGCCATTCTGCGCATAATGTTCTCTTCTGAAAGAATGGGCAGGCATGAGCTCCAGTGAACGGAGATCAATGCCGTTGGGAATCACCTCTGTCCTTTGCTTGTCCAGGGTATGCACGGCGCAGACTTCGCTTTGCATGTGCAGACTGCATACAATAACCTTGTCCGACGAGGAGACCAGTTCGTGTTCGATGGAATGGATCGTTTGCTGCTGCGGCGTGAATAATCCCTGATTTCTTCCATGCTCTGTAGCATGGATCGTCGTAACGAGCGGCAAGTGAAGGCGCTGGCGCAGAAGAAGGGCCGCATAACCGACCAGCCAATCATGCGCGTGAATTAGGTCGAACCTGATGTTCCCGCTTAGCTGAGCGGTAACGTAATCCACAATCGCCAGATTGAATTGAAGCACCCAATCCTCGAAGTCAGTCAAATTCTCATAAGAATTCACACGGTGCACGTGTACGCCGTTCTCCACCTCCAGCACGGGCCGCCCGGGCGCGGTATTGGTGACTACATGGACTGCCGTCCGCCCAGCCTGCAAATGCCTGGATAATTCATAGACATGAGGGGCAATCCCTCCAATCACCAAAGGCGGATACTCCCAGGACAGGATTAAGACAGATACGCTTGATTGCATAGGTTGTCCCCTCCGAATCTCTCAGTGTGCAATAAGTGAATAACCCGTGAAGAATTCCCACCATGTATTTTGCTCCAGCAGCGGTGGCGAGGAATGATCTCTTTGAAAAGAGAGCCAATCCACAGACTCGGTCATGAGGTCTTCAGAAATATATAAAATATTCGACCTCGAAATCGGTACAAACGTTTGCACTTTTTTGATAATCCCCAAATCCGCGTAATAGTAGCGGTTTCCCGGCTTGGGAATTTGCATGTCCAGAGCTTGTCCAAGCGGCCTATCCACCGGGAACAGAAACTGTGCAAATTTATTGTCGGCAGAGAGGGCGGTAAGGCGGACAGCCTGCTGCAGCTCATGCCATCCACTTTTAAAATGCCAGGCAATCATGCTCCTTGTATCTTCGCCCAGCGTAGTCTGGAAGACCAGACGCGCTCCATCAAACTGCAATCTCTCATCCATACACAGCATCTCCTTTTGGACAACTGGATGAATTCTTGGCGGCCATCACTCCTGCCACTCCACAATCATTTCGGATACACCCTCCGGAGGCGTATGCCAGCTATGAGCCACTCCCTGCTCCCACCGCACGATACCGGAATCACTTCTTAGCAGAAATTTGCATTCGATCCAGCAATCCGCTGGCAGACTAATGTCACAGTACCAGGTGGGGTACCGATAGACGATATGGTTATAGAATGGTCCTGCGGCCCTGTCCACTTCCCATGCTCCGAGCTCGTACACATTCCCTGTCACAAAGACATGTGAATCATATTCGGTGAGTATATTCTTGACCACCAGCCTTACCGTAACCAGCTTTCCTGTCCATACGGTCAGCTCTTCCGTCAGCAGAAACTCCGTCTCCCCGTTCCTCAGCCCTTGTATGTGATGTATGCCCGCTGGTATCACCGGAACCTTGGCAACGATCCTATCGGATTTCCAGGAGATAACAGTTGCTGCATACCCGCCAACCGTCAGACTGCCTGTGTCGCCCAAATATCTTCCCTGAATAATAAGCTCGCTTCCCGGCGCCGCCGCTTTAGGGTAGAAGTGCAAGGATGCTGGCTCCTCCGAATCAGACTCACACGTATAGACGTAAGCAGACCGCGGAGCCATCACCATATTCCGTATATCCCCTTCAGCCTCTGGAGACACTTCACAATCTGCGAACACGTCCCTCAGGATGCTGGAATACGTGCCTTGCGGAAGCGACGTCACCAGTGGCGGCAGAACATGTTCTCTCTCTTCCAGATTGAGCAGGACCAGAGCAACATTTCCCCTGTACCTACGCTCGAATGCCAGTACCTTGGAGTTCACATGTAGCAGCTCCGTACTACCATAACCAATCGCAAGGTTACGTGCCCTTAGACGATTAAGCTCCGCCAGAATCCGGTAGGCGGGTGTCTCCCTGCTGAAGGAGCTCATCATGGCACGGTTATGCGGGTCATCCCCGCCACTCATGTACTGCTCGGTTCCATAGTACACCACCGGCAGGCCTGCGGAAGTCAACAGCAGCACAAGCGCCAGATCCGTAAGCGAAGGGTCCGAGTCCTGTGTAAACCGGCTCATATCATGATTATCCAGAAAAATAAGCTGGTCGAACAAATGCTTATAGCATCCAGATGATTCACACAGCATATCAGCAAACGCTTCGAATCCCCTTAAGCCGTGAAAGCTCTCCCGCATCGCGTGAGTGAACATGAAATGCAGGAGGCTCATCCCGCTGTTATTGGCAAACGCAGCATTATCCTGCGATCTTCCATGTGCTTCCAGGAACCATTCCCCGAAGAGAAACGCCGGTTTTCTGGTATGAATGAATCCAGCGAATGAGGTTAGCCAGCCTGGAGGAATATGTTTGGCTGCGTCAATTCGGACCCCGTCGACTCCTTGATCCAGCCAGTAAGCAATGCCTTCGCGTAAAAGCTCATCTGCCCGCGGATTCATCTGATCCAGTCCGGCAAGGTCATACAGGTTGCGGTACAGCGAATCCTCGGCATTCAGGAAAGAAGTGCCACCATTATGAAGGAACACACGCTCCATATCTCCCGAGTACGCAGCCACAAGTTCTCCAGCGCGGTACAATGCGCCATTCTCCATGTAAGCAGGCTGCAGTTCCAGTGCCGGGGATGTATGGTTGGGCGTAAAATCAATGATGACCTTCAGTCCATGCTCATGTGCAGTGTTCACCAGAGCTCTGAAGGTGTCCAGTGAACCAAAATACGGGTTGTGCCTGAGGAAATCTCTAGGCCAATAGCCATGATAGGAAGCCGTGCCTGCTTCATCATCCATGCATACATGAATGTTCTCTGCCGGCTGTGAGATCAGAATCGCAGAGATGCCCATTCCCGTGAGATATCCGTCCCCAATCCTGGCGATAATTCCTTCCCAATCGCCGCCAAGATATTTCCGCGGATTGCTTGAATCGGCACTGAATAGCTCAGCCGGTGGACGGTTGCCAGGATTGCCTTCGCAGAATCGGTCGGTGATAATCTGATAGATGCATTCGCCCGGATTCAGCATAATTTACATCCCTGAACCGGCCGAGACGGCATTCGCTGCTTCGAGCATGAGGTTCATAGTTTCTTCCGCCTGTTCGATAAAAAGTACATGAGTTTGGAATTTCCGTTCTAGTTCAAGCTTGCGGGCGGTTCGTTGTTCCTGGGGATAAATCTCATATTGCCCGTAAGAGGTCTCCATCTTATCTGGAAGCAGTAGGGCAAGTGGCCGCCTGGAGTAGATTCTTAGTATTTCAATCGAATCGTGAATATCCTCGTCGTCATCATAACCGGCAATCAGTAGTACAAACTCCGGGTCAAAGGTCCGTAGCATCGCGTATCTCAGAGAGTTGAATGCAATATTCATAGTAGGAAGGATGGAGCTTTGCCCCGCCATGATGATCCACTCGCTCCCACTGCGCTGAGCCTGATGAATAACGGAATCTATATAATACGGATACTGCTGAAGCGGACGATGTGCCAGAAATTTGAAGATATCCCCTTCTGGCTGCCGGAAGAGGAAGCCGGTGGGTTCCGTGATGAAGGCTGTCGCCGGAATGCCCCACGCCCGAAATTTCCGATAGAGATTCATTTGCACGGTAAACTTGCCGATGCATCCCCGGGTGGCAAAAATCCCAACCCTCTTAATCGTTCGGGGACGGGAGAACATCAACGCCTCCTTCTCGAACTGTTCCAGATAGCGCTCGATATCCGTTTCGGACGTAGGGTAACGCTCGTCCATCTCTTGAATAAGATGCTCCCGTGGACTGTGAATCACGTCGATCTTTATTTGCTGCTCCGCCATCCAGTTCAGCGTATCCCGGTCATAGATTTCATGCACACTAACCACCTTTAAGCCCCGGTCTGAAGCGTACATGACCAATTCGCGCCATAACCCGGCCAGATCATGCTCGGCGAATACCCCCTTATTCCCGCCAAAGGTAGTACCCGGATCGTTCAAGATCAGAGTGTCCGCACCATTCAGTCCTTCTTCCATAGATCTATGAATGAGAATCCCCGCACGTTTCCCGTCTACCTGCTCTCCGGCATCTTGTCCGTCTTCCTGCACGAAGTCGATCACCGATACAATCTCCACGTCCAGCAGGTCACGAAAGCGAATCAGACCCTGCGTTATTTTATTGAATGGATACAGCACGACTCTCTTCATATTCGCTGCCTCCGCCCGGTTCATAATCTGACAGTCTTCTTATACTGGGACAGCTTGGCGGCTAGTCTGCCAATGTCCAGCACGGATTCGACATGCTCGGCTTCAAAGCGGCTGCGGATCTCTGCCTTGCGTCGTTCGATTTCTTCAGGGGTCTTCCAGATGTATTCTCCAAAATCAACTTCGTATTTATCCGGGATCAGAATGGCGAAAGGTCGGCTGGCATTGCCGTATATGCGAAGAATATCGAGGCTGTCTCTGATCTGCTCATCATCATCATAACCTGCAATCAGGATCGTCAGATCCGGCCGGAAGGCCCGCAAATAAGAAACCTTGGTCGCTGCAATCACGAAGTTCTCATTCGGCAGCAGGGAACCTTGCCCGGACAAAAGTACATAATCACAGCCTTCACTCTCCGCCTCCCGGACAGCTGCATGAATGTAATACGGGTATTGATTCAGCGGCCTGCGGGCAATAAATTTCATAATATCCCCGCCCGGTTGGTTGAACAGTGAAGCTGTAGGCTCGGTTATAATCGCCTTGACCTTCTCACCTGCCTGTTTAAGTTCTCTGAATAATGACATTTGGGCAGTGAACTTTCCCAGGCAGCCTCTTGTTGCGAATATCCCTACCTTGCAAATATTGTGGTTATAAGCGGTTATCTGCGCGTCTACATCAAAATAAGATAGATAAGTGGCTACTTCATCACCAGGGGAAGGAAATACATATTCGGTTTGAAGCCGGCGCTCCAGACTTGCGGGGATTTGCGGCTCTACCTCAATGGTAATTCCATTCTTAAGTAGCCATTCCAGGGTGGGGCCGTCAATAATTTCATGCACACTGATGATCCGCAGCTTTCGCTCATGGGCACGGATAACCAACATTCTCCACAGCTGTGTGAGATTATGCTCGCCGTATACGCTTTCGTTATTGCCAAATGAAGTTCCCGGATCATTCAGAATCAAGGTATCAGCAGCCTCAAGCACCTCTTCGATGTTGTCCGTAATCGGAATACCCGCCGCTCTGCCTGCAACCAGCTCTGCCGCATCTTTACCCTTATGCAGGACAAAATCGACAACCGCCACTATCCGGAAATCCGTCAAATCCCTGAATCTGACCATCCCTTGCGTGATTTTATTAAAGGGATACAACACCACATTGTCCATGCATAACCGCCTCCTATGATAGAGAAAATGATAGACAACAATCGATAGACTTAACCGATTAAGCTGATACTACAATATTTTACATATTATATCAATACAAAGAAATAAAAGTATTTTCATGACATTCCATATCCGGAATTGACTCGTGACCCGCTCTAATGTTAATCTTTAGAAAATTGAATGATAGGAGATTTGATTGTTGAAAAAAACGACTATGAAGGACATCGCCATCAGGGCCAACGTATCCGTTGCAACCGTTAGCTATGTGCTGAATCGTGTGGATAATCAGACTATTCCTGAGAAAACACGGCGCCAGATTATGCAGCTGGCCGAAGAACTTCGCTATATTCCGAATCTGGCAGCCCGCTCACTTGCGAACCAAAAAACCGGACTGGTAGGCGTATTGGTCTACAAATCCGAGCAAATGCCTTATTGGAAGCTTCATGCCCAGTTCGCCTTTATTCATGCCTTGGAGCAACGGCTTACAGCAGCCGGCTATCATACGCTGCTCTACTCACTGGATGAAGCTAACCCTTCGCTGGACATTATTGTCGAGCGCAAGCTGGAAGCCGTGTTTCTCATTGATGTGCTGGACGCATCCTTCTACTCGATCTCCAGACACTTTGTCGAGGGTATTCCCCTGATTCTGATTGACAGCATGATTGAAGATAAGCTGTTCAAGCAGGTGGTGTTCAATTACCGCTCGGCGCTTGAAGAGGCCCTGCCGGAGGATCTGTCGCAGGTCTGTTTGATTATGGAGAGCTTCAACAACTCGCTGCTAACCCGTTATATCCGCAGCAATGTTCCTCTGGCTGACGACGCGGTCTTTGAGATCCGCGAACTACAGGATTTGAACTCAGCAATGGATCACCACCGCTTCAAGCAGGCAATCGTGATCAATGAATTCATTGGCAGCCACGTCGAGAAGACAGGCGGCTTCGAGCACTTGACTGTAATCTGTACCTGTAATTCTCCGCAAATGCTGGGTGAAAGTGTGGAGAAGCTTCTCTTCCACGGGGATAAGGCAGAAGTCGCATTTGAACTCATGCTTAAGCTTTTGCACGATTCCGACTACTCTGAGCAAGACAATAACTGCTATTTTATCGACTAATTTTTTTTAAGGATTAACTTAAACGCTTAAGTTAAAAGGGGAGAATACCATGTCCGATCCGGTTTTGGCTAGACAGGCGGTTACGGCTGCACCCACTTACCCGGGACTTTGGGCCAACAAAAAATTCCTACTGCTGCTCTGTTCCTTTTCCATTTCTCTGTTTGGCAATACCTTTCACAGCATTGCTCTAAGTCTTTGGGTGCTCCAGACCACCGGCAGCGCCAAATTAATGGCTGTACTGACGATCATTAACCTATTGCTGAGCTCACTGCTCGGGTCTATTGGAGGAACGTTCGCAGATCGGACCAACCGTAGAAGGATTATGCTGATTACAGATCTGATCAGTTGCATGCTGGTAATCGTGCTTGCCTTGGTCATCTCCGTCCCTTCCTCTTCCTTCATTATTGTGGCTGTGCTTACAGCGCTGACCACCGTGTCGGCCCTGTTCCAGTCACCTGCCTACCAATCTTCCATTATCACCGTTGTTGGCAAAGAGCATGTCCAGCAAGCGGTTGGAATGCTTAATCTGTCGGAGAACATTTGCCGGACGGTAGGCTTTTCGGCAGGAGGAATCTTTGTCGCAACCTTTGGTGCGTCAGATGCCATTTTATTCGATGGATTCACATTTCTCGTCTCCTTCCTGCTCGTTCTTGCTGTCCGTTCCCTGCCGATGCCGACTCGCGTCAATCATGAGCCCCAAGAGAAGAAGAAATTTATTCAGGATCTTGGAGATGGGATGCGGTATATCTGGAAGTTTCCTTTTGCCAAGGCAGTCATCATCATGCTTCCGACGCTCACGCTATTCTTCATGCCTTCGCTGATGCTGACCCAGGTCATGGCCGTCAACGTATGGAAGTCCAGCCCGTTCCAGTTCGGACTCATGGAAGCCTGTATTCCGCTCGGTTATATGATTGGCTCAGGCCTGATTATGATACTCGGTTCCCGAATCAAACGGCGGGGTTTATTGATTATGATCAGTCTCCTCTGTCTAGGCCCAATGTACATCCTGTTATCTTTCATCCCTTCTGCAGCTATAGCTATTCCTGTCATTCTGTTGATTGGATTCATATTCTCGTTCTGCACACTGCTAATCAATACCGTTCTCCGGCTGGAAATTTCGGAAGAGCTTCAGGGCAGAGTCTTCGGCGTACTGGGGTCCGTTATGAGTGTAGCTCCGTCGATCGGTCTGACCATTGTCTCCTACCTCTCGGATCATTTCACTCCCGGTCCAGTCATGGGTTCCATTGGATTGCTGCTGCTCCTGTTCGCCTTATATGCTTCTACTAAGCTCAAGGTCATCCGGAGTTATAGATAAGGTGATATTGCGCCGATAGGTAGGTGTTCTTTTTTCGTCTTGCCGCTCGCGCCGATTCGACCAGCGCACCTCGCAGTTTTTTTGTTCCCTTTTCGCGTCTTCGCTGATCGTTTTTCCCTGCGCTCTCATCATGACCTGGAGTCATTCCTGCCCATGAGCATAAGTGCCCAGACGTTGGGGAGCATATCATTTTGAGACAGCGCCTTTTTTATCTCTGCTTGACGAATCCAACTACCATAAGGTAATATTCCCCATATACAATAAACAACGCAGAAAAAGGGTAAGTAGACATTTCCCCAGTGGACTTGCAGAGAGCCGGTGGTTGCTGTGAACCGGTGTCCAGGATATGATCGAATGGCCTTTGGAGTTGCTTTTCCGAACCATCCTTAGAGGGTGCAGTAGGGAAATGCCGGGAATCCCGCCGTTATCAGGGGAACGGTCTCGGGATGAGGGTTACAGCATCTCCGCACCGTATTGCGAAGACTGAAAGGTCTGCACCTTTAGTGCGGCTGAGCAGTCAATTAAGGTGGTACAACGACAACTTCGTCCTTATCGGACGGGGTTATTTTGTTTTTTAAGGGGGTGATGGCCATGGAGGATGGCTGGTGGTGGCGGCTCACAATTCAATTTCACAAGCTTCACAAATATGTATACAACCATTTTAGGAGGATGTTCACTGATGACAGAACGTGTATTGACTGGAGACCGGGTGACCGGAAAGCTCCACCTTGGCCATTATGCCGGCAGTCTGCAGAACCGGGTGCACTTACAGGATCAGTATGAATCATTGGTATTTCTGGCCGATGTACAGGCGCTGACCACCCATTTCGAACGGCAGGAACAGATTCGCACCAACATCCGTGAGATGACCCTGGACTATTTATCCGTAGGGATTGATCCTGAAAAGTCTACGATTTTCATTCAATCCATGATTCCCGAGATTGCTGAGCTCACCGTATACTTCTCGATGTTCGTATCCGTTAATACACTGCGCCACAATCCAACCATTAAGGCTGAATCCCAAGGACGTGGACTAGACGAGCTGTATTACGGATTTCTGGGGTACCCGGTTAGTCAGGCTGCTGATATTGCCATTTGCAAAGCAACGATTATTCCTGTTGGTGACGATCAGCTTCCGCATCTGGAGCTGGCCCGCAAGATTGTGCGACGATTCAACGAGTTGTATCAGCCAATACTTGTAGAACCTCAGGCGATGATCAGCAATACACCGAGACTTGTGGGTACAGACGGAAATGCTAAGATGAGTAAAAGTCTGGGCAATGCCATCGAACTTGATTCTTCTGCGGAGGATATCGCCTACAGAATAAAAAGAGCGGTCACAGACCCTGCCCGCGTGCATAAAAATGATCCCGGGCACCCGGAAATTTGCCCCATTTATGCTTATCATAGGGCTTTTGGGCCGGATCAGCTTACGGAAATACGCGAAGGCTGTGAACGTGGAACCATGGGATGCACGGCTTGCAAAGAACGCATCACATTGACATTGGAGAAGTTGATTGCACCCATGCGGGAGCGCCGGGCCTTTTACGCCTCACGGCCACACCTCGTGGATGATATTCTAATGACCGGAACGAAGTACACCCGGGGGATCGCCAGTGCGACGATGAAGGAAGTCCGTGAAGCGATGAGCCTTGATCATTTCAGCCTCTCCGCCATGGAAAGAGGGATGCTCTAATGCTGACTTTGCCGGAGCTGATTACCCATGAGACTCCTATCCTTAGAACCCAGAATGCGGAGCAATACTTCGATCTCGCAAAAGCGGCACCTACTCTTATCGTTCGGCTGAATCGTATCCTTGCATTCATTGATTGAGAAGCAGTCCCCTTCTTCAATCAGAAAGATGATTGATGGTATGAAACATATAAATCCATATATTTAAAATAAGCGGCCAGTGATTACTTGGTATCCTGTTTGGAATACCCGTATCACTGACCGCTTTTTCAACTGAATTGCTACTGTTCAATAAAGCTTACATATAAATGTCCACTACCGTGCCTTCTGAACTGCGCAGCCGGTCCAAATCAGCCCGCTTGATCCGCAGTCCGCCTAAGCGGTATGGATTCGCCAGCCGTTCAGCCGGAACGTCCTGTCCATTTACCTTAACATAAGTCAGTTCACCTTGTGAGCAATGGTAGACAAACGTGGCTGGTTTGCCGCCGTAGTCGAAGTCCAAACGGGTACCATCCAATTCATCCGGCAATACAGGATCAATGATCAGATCGCCGCCATCTTCGCGGATGCCCAGTACGTTCGAGATCAGCTGATTCATGTAGATCCCAGGACCGCTGGAGTAGATTCTCCATCCGCCTTTGACTGGAACCGAACCGTCACGCAGCTCTGCAAAACGCTCCTGCGCTTCATACCGGTTGGAGAATTTTCCGTCCGAGCTGCTGAAATAGGAGTTGCTCTGACGCAGTTCCGCATTTGGCACCGCATCGCGGATGCCAATCGGGTTAATGACGGCCAATCCTTTCCATACCTGATCCCGTTTGCCGATCTTCGCCATCGCCTCAACAAAACGGATATGCGCATGCACATACTGCAGACCAATCTCGCGGCCGAAATTCGCCGCTTGCTCCGCCCGTTTGAAATGCAGACTGACACCACCCGCATATTGAGCCGGATGATTCATGAGACGCACGCCGTCAGGACACAAGAATTGCTCCTGAATCAGCTTGTAATGCTCCTCCATCTGCTCCGGAGTCAGCAGCTCACCAATCATGCTTCTGGTCATCGGCAGCAGCCGGTACTGGATACCGGTCTCCTTGTCTTCGGGATGCAGCAGCAGCTTGGCATGGGCAGGATCTTCGAAGTAAAGGAAGCCCGGGATCACATCAGTTCCCAGCATATAGCGGTTGAAGTCACCTTTGATTCCTGCCGCCAGTTCCTTCAGCTCCCCGGACCATGCACGATCGGCTTCCTCCAATACGCCCGACAGTCCAAGAACCGTCTGATACGTTAATGCCACTGTCCAGCTGCTGACCATGTATTGCTTCAGCTGAGCATTGGCCGGCTGCAAGGTGTCATCCCAATCCCCGTCACCATAGGAGGAGAGGAACGTATCATGCAGGAAGTTCGTTTTGATATAATTCAGTTCCTTGACCGCATGTTCCCGCAGGGAAGCCGTTCCTTCTGTAAAGTCAAAATGGTGTCTGCGGGTGTACGGAAGCTGCACATCCAGAACTTCGTAATCCCGGGTCGCCCGCAGATAATCGCCAAGCACCTTCAGCGGCCAGACAATAATATCCCCGTGGCTCTCCTCCTGCTGAATATGCGTATACTTATCGAACATGAACCATTGCGGCCAGCTGCCGTCATCCTCATACTGATGGGCGAACACGGTAAGCAGGATTTCTCGAACCTGTTCATACTTATGGGTAGCCAGGAAATATTCTACCGGACCTTGACAGACATCGCGGGTTCCCCATGCAGCGCCGCCATATTGTTCCAGACCGTGAGGTACGGAATAATGAACCAGCATGTTATGGGTATACCACCAGGCCAGTGCATTTACCCTGAACAACTCACCTTCGTTACCCCCCTTCTCTGTCAGCTTGAACCCATTCATGACTCCTGACAAAAACTCGCGGTACCGGTCAACCTCGGCCTTAACCGAAGTGGAGCTAAGTGGACGCGCCTTGCCATCCAGCAGTCCCTGTAGAGTTAAGGTCCATTCAGCACTCTCTTGCAGCTCCATCACCACAAGGGATGCACTGCCTTGAACCCGGCCTTCTACCAGGAAGGACTCATCGCCCAACTCGTAAGCCGCACCGTCCAGATGCATCCGGTAGGCCAGTTCAGGGTACACCTTCGCGCTTGTACCTGACTTCGCAGCCCGGAAGGTCAGCGTTCCATCTGCCGCATCCTGAGACATTTCATAGGGAACCTCATATTCAGCCACATTCATGGTAATCTGGTTCGTGATCAGGAAACGGTAAGCGATACCGCCAGCAGAACGGACATGCAGTCTAACCTCCGGTTCATCCATAGTGGTGTAATTAGTAATCACCAGGGTATCCGTGGCCGTTTTATAATACCAGCGTACATAGTTAAAACCGATTTCGAACAGCGAAGGCATCGTTAGCAGATGATATTGACCTTCGGAAAAGACATAAATACGTTGCCCCGAGGTCTTGTAGACGTTTAATGCGCTGCGGGGATTGGACATCATTTTATTAAAATTGGTATTGCCGACGACCACCTGGGAATTGAAAATACCATACATATAGGAGGTTGTAGTCATTACCTCAGGATTCAGCCGGGCATTATCACCGCTCATTAGGATCTGTCCATGCGGACGCTCGACAAGCAGCTCCTTATCCTTGAGCACCACATGCTCGTAGCCGTCAGTAAAGAAAGCCAGCAGTTTGCCATCCTCACGTTCCTCCTGGAACTTATGAGGGAACAGCTTATCGAGCTCGCCCCCTGTCAAAGGAAGTGTCTGCAATGGTTCACCGATCTGAGGTTTAACCGATACCTGGTTCAGCCACTCCCCATTTGCAGCGACGCTTCCCAAAGACTGTATTTGCTGCCAGGCCTCTTGGACTGCCTCTTCATACTCAAGCTCCGTAATTGCAGCCGGATGATCTTCCCGGAACAGTCCATAGAACGTAAACCTCGCTTCCCCATCCATCTGAACTTTTGCGGATTGCAGCGCCGTGTAGGCAAATTCATACTGATAAATCTCATTGGCAAGCTTGTCCTGGGACAATGCCTCCGGCTGATTGGTTTCCTTGTAGGATAAGCCGAAGAATTGAAAGCCGTCGGTCGAATATCCCGTAGCACCTTCAAGCAAACCCTGCTGAAGATAAGGGAACTTTCCGTCCTGTGGCTGGTTCTGGCGGGAGCATACAACATACCCGTTCTCTTTGCTTTCAAATACGGCATGATCGATGTATTGGGACAGATAAGCCTCATTGCTTGTAACAGCTCCAGGAGACGCAATACCCACATCCTGAGTATAGATCACGTCCAGAAGAACGCCGCTGCCTTCAATGGAGACATCCCAGAACCAGACACCCAGATCTGTCATGGAAAAGACTACCTGATAACGTATAGCATCTTCTACTCCTGGTCCGGCCTGCTCTGCTGGAATATCGCCTTGCCATATCAAGCGGTCGCCGTCCTTGCGGAAACGGCTGGCTGATTTCACGCCAAGCAGCGGAAATGCCTGAATTCCGTTCGAAGTATGAAGCCTTGCATATAGATTGCCCAGTGCACCGTCGACACTGCTCGACAGGAGCTGATTAATCATCATTTTGCCGCCTAGAGCCTGGTAAAGATCACCACTCTCCAGAAATGTAAAGGCTAAATTACCCTTTTGTAGCGATTGCCTGGTACTAGATTCAATTGTCATTTCATTTCACTTCCTTATCTGATTAGGTATGAGGGCGCTAATGATATACATATTATACCAATCGAAACATTGCGGATTGAGTGTCACGACTGCTGGCGCCGACATATACAGTGAATCGGCCGGGATCACTCGTATAGGACAAATCACTGTGGTGATAGCAAAGCTGGGATTCCTCGATGTGGAAAACAACCTCTCTGCTCTCTCCCGGAGACAGCTGCACCTGTCTGAAATCCTTAAGCTCTTTAACCGGACGCACAGTCTCACCGGACATATCACGGATGTAGAGCTGAACGGTCTCCGTACCGGCTTGGCTGCCGGTATTCGTGACGGTCACCTTGGCTTCCAGTGGACGGGTTGCTGTCATGGTATCCGAGGACAGGGAGAAATCCGCGTAGGCAAAAGTTGTATAACTTAGTCCAAAACCGAACGGCAGCAGCGGTTCATTAGGAATATCAATATATTGAGAAATATAACGGTTGTCTGTTTCTTCCTCCGGTTTCGGCCGGCCGGTACTATAAGCATTGTAGTATACAGGAATTTGTCCAACAGAATAAGGGAAGGACATAGACAATCTTCCGGAAGGGTTCACTTTGCCGTACAGAATATCCGCCAGCGCCGCCCCGCCTTCACTGCCCGGGAACCAGGCTTCCAGCACCGCATCTGCCACATCAAAGATTCCGTGCAGATCAAGCGGACGCCCGTTGAAAAGAACAACAGCCAGCGGTTTCCCAAGCTTCTTCATCTCGCGGACCAGCTCAAGCTGAGCTTCCGGAAGCCGGATATCACTGCGGCTGCCCCCCTCTCCGCTCATGTCCGAGGCTTCGCCAAGAGCCAGTACAATAACCTCGGCTGCCGACGCAGCATCCAGCGCTTTAGCAAGATCAGACTCTGAGAGAGTATCGATACCGCATCCCTTCGCAATTACCACATTGCCGGGATCACCGCTTACCTTCTGCATGGACTCACCAAGCTTCACCGCAGTTTCCTTGGACCCCGTCCAAGACCACCAGCCAAGAATATCACCGCTGTCAGCGAACGGACCAATCAAGGCAACCCGCTGGTCAGCCTGAAGCGGCAGAACATTTTCATTCTTGAGCAATACACTCGACTTCTCCGCCAGTCTCTGGGAGACCTGACGGTGCTCCTGACTGAACACAATTTGCTGTTCCAGCTCAGGGTCAGCTCCGCGCATAGGGTTCTCGAACAAGCCCAGCTTCTCCTTCAGCTTCAGAATCCGCAGTACGGCTTCGTCAATCATTGCTTCGTCGACAAGCCCTTCAGCCACAAGCTCCGGTAAATGATTCACATAACTTGTAGTCATCATATCAATATCGACACCGCTGTGAATCGCCTTGAAAGCAGCTTCTTTGTCATCTTCCGCTGCACCATGGGCAATAACTTCCTTAATCGCCGCCCAATCGGAGATCACAACCCCGTCGAATCCCCATTCGTCACGCAGCAGACCGCGCATTAATCTCTGGTTAGCTGTTGCCGGAATGCCATTTACGATATTAAAAGAAGTCATAACCATCTCAGCGCCTGCGTCGATGGCCGCTTTGTAGGCCGGCAGATAATATTCACGCAGCTGACGCTCCGAGAGATCCACAGTGTTATAATCACGGCCGCCTTCGGCCAGTCCGTATGCTGCAAAGTGCTTCACACATGCCGCTACACGGGACTTGTCGTCCTTAAGATTGTCTCCTTGGAAACCTTGGACAAACGCCTTCCCAAACTCAGCATTCAGATAGGTATCTTCCCCGGTAGATTCCATCACACGGCCCCAGCGGGCGTCACGAACCAAATCGACCATCGGGGCAAACGTCACATGCAGACCGGATACGGCTGCCTCACGTGCAGCAATCTCAGCACTTTGTTCAGCAAGCTTAAGATCCCAGGAACAGCCGATCGCCAGCGGAATGGGGAATATCGTTTTGAAGCCATGGACAATATCCGCCATGAACAGCAGTGGAATACCCAGTCTGTTGCCGGCCAGGTGCTCCTTCTGGACAGCAATCATTTTCTCCGCACCAGCAATACCAAGTACAGAACCGGCAGCCCGTTTGGTGTTGGAATCAATTCCGAGCTCTTCCATAGGGCCGGTAATCTCTGAATCATCACCGGGTTCATCATAAAAAGGAGCTGCCAGCTGAAGCAGTTGGGCTATCTTCTCTTCAAGGGTCATATGTTGCACATATTTGTTATACAGATGTTCAGTCATAGCTGCTTACCCCCCAATGAAACGAAACGTTTCTTTTGTTCTATACCTTTTATAATATGGCTTTATAATGATTAAATCACTGTAATTTCATAAACGTTTCACTTTATTTCGATATACTACCGCTATCATTCCCCAGGGCGGTTAGCTCCGGGGTTTGACCGATTTACGTTCTATAAGCTCAATCTTGAGCTTATAGAAATCATTGACGGTGTCACCGTTCAGCATCTGGAATAGCAGATGTCCCGCCAGTGATCCGGATTCGTACATGGGCTGCCGGATCGTGGTCATCGGGGGCTGAATGTACTCGGCCAGTTGGATATCATCAAAGCCGATCACTGAAATATCATCAGGAACCTTGATACCGCCTTCTTCCAGAGCCTTCATTCCTCCTACAGCCATTTCATCGTTCGCATAAAAGACAGCGGTAGGCAGTTCTCCTTGCATCAGCATCATTTTGGTCGACTTATATCCGCCTTCACGGATGAATCCCCCGTTTAGCTTCCATTTGGCTTTTTCCTCCAAACCCGCTTCCCGCATGGCCCGCTGAAACCCTTGGTAGCGCAGCGCATTGTCATAGGAATTAGCCGGACCGCTGATGTATGCAATATGCTCATGGCCTTTATCGATCAAATAACGGGTAGCACTGTAGCCTCCCTGCTCTCCATCAACCACAACGTTAATGAGGCCACTACCGGTAATCAGCCGGTCCATAACAATGATGGGAAACCTATCGCTTCCGGCAGCCTGCAAAATTTCATCGGTAATGTTGTGTGCCAGCACAATGGCTCCATCCACTCTTTTTTCCAAAAGAAATCTTACTGCCGTGGAATCCTTCCCGCCCATTGAACTGCATGCGATTAGATCATAGGAATTGGACAAGGCCACATCCTGAATGCTCCGGATCAGCTCCGAATAATAGGGACCGGACAAATCCGTCAAGATTAGAGCAATAGTATTCGTGCGGCTTCTTTTCAAATCCATGGCAAAGCCATTTTTCTGATAATTCAGCTGTCTGGCGGCTTCAAGCACCTTTTCCCTGGTTTTGGCGCTCACCTTGCTGTCGCCGCTCATGGCATAGGATGCTGTTGATAAGGCCACCCCTGCCAGCTTTGCCACATCTTTGATTGTTGCCATGTTTGTTCAATCCTTCCCGAGACATGCAATATGCTTCTCTATATTATTTTATGCCGGAGATGGTATATCCTTCTATGATATGCTTCTGGAAGAAGATAAATATAATGATGATTGGCACAACCATGAAGGCAGCCCCTGCCATTTGCAGTCCGAACTCAGTACCATATTGTCCTTTTAGCAGTGATAAACCTACCGATAAGGTGTACAGTCTCTCGTCATTGGCAATAATGAGCGGCCAGAGGAAGCTGTTCCAAGCCCCAATAAAAGTCAGAATACCTTGTACCGCAAAAACCGGCTTGACGATCGGAACCATCAGTTGGAAAAAGATCCGCAGTTCCCCGGCCCCGTCCAGTCTTGCTGCCTCTAGCAAATCCATTGGAATCGTCGTCATGAACTGGCGGAACAGGAAGATCGCAAAAGCGCCGACCAAACCAGGCAACACAATACCCGCCATCGTATTCACCAAATGCATCTGGTTAATAATCAGATAGGTTGGAATCATCGTCACCTGTGAGGGGATCATCATCGTTGCCAAAATAATATAGAAAAACTTGTTTTTACCTGGAAAATCAAATTTAGCAAAAGCATAACCGGCCATCGCGTTTAGAAACAGTCCCACAAAAGAGCACAGCACGATGATCAGTGTATTTTTCAAATAAATTAAAAAGTCCATCTTCACGAACAAATCCCGGTAGTTGGAGAACGTCGGGTGGTTCGGAATGAGTGTTGGCGGAATCACAGTAAATTCATTCTCAGGTTTAAAGGAAGAGCCGATCATCCAGATGAACGGCACCATCATCAGCAGTCCTCCGATAATGAGCAGTGCGATCATCAAGCCTTTTTCCATATGTTTCATTTTCAATGCCATGAAAGTATCCTCCTCTTTAAGCTGCAGCGCAGAAGCTGAAACTTAATATTCCACTTCTTTCTTTTTGACCGCGAATTGAATGAGCGTCACCACAATGATAATGATAAACAGCACAAACGAGCCAGCAGCCGCATAGCCAAACTTACTGAGCTGGAAACCGTTGTTGTAAATGAAGAGTGCCATCGACATCGTTGCATTGAGCGGTCCGCCCTTGGTCATAACCAGCGGTTCTTCGAAGAATTGAATCCAGCCAATCAAGGTCGTAATGGTCACAAAGAAAGTAGCGAATCCCAGCAGAGGAACTGTAATGAAGCGCAGCTTCTTCCAGCCTGTTGCTCCGTCAATTTCAGCCGCTTCGTAATAGGAACGGGGAATACCCTGCAGGGCCGCCAGGAAAATAATCATATTAAGCCCGATGGATTTCCAGAACGCCAACAAGATCAGGGACAGTTTCGCAAGAGTCGGGTCCTGAAGCCATTCCTGTGCCGGAAGGCCGAAGATAGACAGAATGTAGTTGAACAGACCATAACTGCCGTTGTACAGATATCCCCAAACCACTGCCACCGCTACAATGTTGGTAATGGACGGCATGTAATAGATGACACGGAAGCTTTTGAACAGCCAGCTTGTTCCGTAATTAAGCAGCAGGGCCACTCCCATGGATGCGAGCACTACAAGCGGTACACCGATAACTACATAGATCAGTGTGTTATACATCGATTTCAGGAAGATCGGGTCTTTAAAAATATTAATGTAATTGTCGAAACCCGCACTGCTGATATTCGAATAATCTGCAAGTCCAACCAAATCCATATTGGTAAAGCTGATGACCAGCGCAATAATAATCGGAATTATGGAAAATAAGGTCAGCAGGATTACGGCAGGCGCGATAAACATATAAGGGTATTTATTTTTATTCCATTGCTTCACAAATGAACTCACAATTGCTCACATCCCTTCGCTTTCTTGCACTTTCTTCCTAATTAAGAACGAACGTACATACTGCCGGGACCTCTTATCGGGAGATACCGGCAGTATGTCTGGCAAGTATGATACTTACTTACTTGTTGCCGAGAAGTTCATTTGCCTTGGCGTTCAACTTGTCGAGTTCAGTTTGCGTATCTGCACCGCCCACCGTAATCTGTTCGAACGAAGCCATAGCCGCTTTTGCAATCTCTTCATATTCAGTAACCATTGGAGCAGGACGGCTGTTCTCAAGCTGTTTGCCGAAGGCTTGGATCATCGGGTCCTTCAGCGCATCATTCTTCCAGGCAGACTTAAGAGCAGGCAATGAATTCGAAGTTTCAAAGAATTTCAGCTGTGCTTCCTGTTCAGCCATAAATGCAATGAACTTCGCGGCTTCATCCGGATTTTTGCTGTAGTTGAAAATAGATAGGTCTGCACCACCAATGGAGGAGGTATTGGTTTTCTTCGCAGGCAGTGTTGTAACAGCCCATTTGCCGTCAATCTCCGGCGCTTTTTCCTTAACGGTCTTAATCATCCACGGACCGCTGATGAACATCCCCATAGTGCCATCTTTGAATGCAGCTACCGTATCCAGATCTGTACCCTTAGGGGACAAACCTTCATCATAGAAGCTCTTTAGAAAATTAATGGTTTCCACATAAGGAGGTTGGTTGAACTGTGGCTTACGGTTGCTGTCAATCAGCTCGCTTCCGTTCTGCCAGGCGAAGATTGCAGTATAGATTGAATCCTTTGCCTCGATAGGCAACGCATAATGTCCGGCTCCGCCTTTGGCTACCAGCTTCTTGCTCGCATCCTTCAGTTCATCCCAAGTCTTAGGACCTTCCGGATAGCCTACGTCACCTAGCAGATCTGTACGGTAGAACATGGCGCGTGTTTCAACATAGAAAGGAATCGCTACTGTCTTGTCTTCATATTTCGTCGTTTGAACAGCACCGTCGAAAAAGTTTTCCGCTTTCATGCTTGGGTATTTTTCGATATAAGGTGCCATATCCTTCAGCGCACCGGCAGCTGCAAATTCAGGAATCCAGGTTGTACCCATTTGGACTACGTCCGGACCGTTTTTGGAAGCTACGGCTGTCAGTAATTTGTCATGTGCATTATCCCAAGGAATCGCTTGAACTTCTACTTTAATACCGGGATTTTTTTCTTCATACATCTTGGCAATCGGTTCTACGGTATCTGCAGTACCCATGAACCACACCTTTAATGTTTTGCTGTCACCGGATGCTGAATTATTGGAATTCCCACAACCTGCAGCAACCAAAGAGAAACTCATCAATACTGCTGTAGCTACTAAACCTGTCTTTTTCTTCATTTCTTTCACCCCTATTTTAGTGTTAGCCAAACTTAAAAAACTATGAATAAAGCCCATACATCGAAACGTTTCGATTTTTTTCGAAAAAAATTTCGAGTTTTTCTGTGAAACATAGTACGAATTTCAGACCTCATAGTCCATATTTACCCATTTTTTGAGATCAAAAACTACTTTTTCTACATTTTTCCTCGAAAAGGAGATCTTCCCCTCAGCATGTTGCCCGTTTATCGATTGCGTGATTCGAATCGTTTCGATAGCCCTATTATATGACTTGCTGTTAGCGATTTCAAGTAGGCTATCCAAAAATATTTCGAATAAGAATAGACCAAACATTATTTATACTAGAATTCTCTATTGTGCAGCATTTTCTGCATCGGTAAAGTGGACGGTAGAGATCACTGGATAACTATAGAAAGCGGGGATAATATGAAAATAGAAACCACCCTTGCCACAGGGAAAGAAGCCTATATCATCAAAAATTTATATCCGCTCTACCTGCATGACTTGTCCGGACATTATGGGCTTTCGGATGGGCCCGTTCTTAATGAACATGGTATTTTCGAGGATACCCCCGGGATTCGAACATTGGCTGAACAATATGATGTGCAGAATATATGGTGGGAAAAGCCGGGGTGCCTGCACCCCTTTCTAATCCGGGCAGACGGCCAGCCTGCAGGCTTTGCTCTTGTAGCGACTCCACCCCATTGTGCTGCGGGAGTGGACTATTTTATGAATGACTTTTTTGTACTGCAGCCTTACAGAGGGCAGGGATATGCACAGCAGGCTGCAGTCCAGGTCTTCGAACGCTTCCATGGCGTATGGGAGCTGTTCACGAATCCGGCGGAAAAAAATATCACCGGGCAGAAATTCTGGCGAAAGACGGTGTCGGGTTATACAGGCGGAAACTATGAGGAACATGCCGGAGCAACCTTCGATGGCCACAAGCTGGTATTCAGATTTAAGAATAAGAATCCACTTCAAAGTTAGTTTTCGGCAAAAGGGGGTTCTCCAGCATCCGTATCATAGATGTTGGGAGAACCCCTGAACAAAGGCCACCGTCGCCGCTTATCCGCGGGTCAGTCCTGCGCTTAATCCTTTATGAGGACTTCAAGATTAATTTCCTTTAGCCTGTTTGCTGACCGATCTTTGATCTTCAATTCCAGCGACCCGGGATCATCCAGCCAGTTGCTTGCAAACGCATATGCATATCCATCTTCCGTACCCCCGCCTGAAACCAGGCTGAGCCGGATAGACTTTCCCTGAACCTTCGATATTATTTCCTGAAAGAAGGCAGCTTTGAAAATATCGCTCCTGGTTTCCCTGTCATTCTCCTCCGGCTTCTTCTTCAGTGCAATGCTTGCCTGAATTAGAAAAAGCTGCAAAGCCCACCCCCAGGTGAGTTCGCAGCTTCTGTAACGGATATAAAAGTTAGTGATATAATTCCCTGTGTTTTATAGTACCCAGTTTCCTTTGCGGAAGACGGGTTCAATGGTTCCATCGGCCAATTCGCCGTCGATATCAAGCTCTGCGGAGCCGACCATGAAGTCAACATGCGTCAAGCTGACATTGGCTCCCCGTTCCAGCAGTTCTTCGCTGCTCAGTGAGGTTCCACCTTCGATATTTACCGGATACGCGCTGCCGAGTGCAAAGTGGCAGGAAGCATTCTCGTCGATTCCGGTGTTGTAGAATACTCGATCCAGACGTGAAATAGGAGAATCATGCGGCACCAGCGCCACTTCTCCCAGATAAGAAGCTCCTTCATCCGTTTCTAACAAAGAGGTCAGATGCTCCCGTCCGGATTCTGCATCATAAGCCGTTACTTTTCCGTCTGTAAAGGTAATCTTAATCCCATCTACAAGCCGTCCGTTCAAATTCAGCGGGAGTGTGCTGCTTACTGTCCCGTTGACTCCCTTACGGTGCGGCATAGTATATACTTCTTCAGTCGGCATATTGGCTACAAAATAGACTCCGGCCGCATTTTCACCGCCACCGCCGCGCCAGAGATGTCCCTCAGGAAGCTCTACGTGCAGATCCGTTCCCGGAGCGCGGTAATGCAAGCTTTTGTAGCGTTTGGCATTCATCCGTTCCTGGGATTCCTTGAGATCGGTAATATGCCCGCGCCAGGCAGCTACCGGGTCCTCGCTGCCCACACGGTTCATCTGGAATACAGCCTCCCACATCGCTTCCACTCGCTGTTCTTCCGGCAAATCCGAGAACACCTTGTCCGCCCAAGCCTTCGTTGGCGCTTTGATCAGTGACCAGCTGATTCGGCTATTGCGGGTATAGTTCTGATATTTCTTGCGCGCTATGGCTGCGGCCTTTACTGCAGTGGATACTTTGGAGGAATCAATGCCGCGGAACAATTCCGGATCAGGCACCTTAATATGTAAAATAGCTCCGCCCTCTTCCGCAAATCCCTCCAGCATATCAGCATGCCACTGCGGATAATATCCAAAAGAATCCTCTGCGGCCTTCTCGTAGCGAATCCGAGTTACCTTTTCGTCATCCCAGTCGACAAGCACATATTTAGCTCCTGCTTCATACGCCTTGCCTACAATCAGGCGGGTGAGCTCTGCTGTTTCCAGCGGCGAATGAATCATCAGTACTTGTCCAGGCTGAATATTCACTCCGACCTTGACCACCAGGTCCGCATATTTCTCCAGCATCCGATCAAAATCCTTCATCGCTTCATTTCCTCCGTATCTTTAATTACTGTGCCTTATGCGAAACATCTCCGCTGCTTGTAGCAGCCGGAGGTTCGTATCCACTGTAATTTTACCGTAAAATACATGAGGTTGCGAGTCCAATCCGAATTCCATTTATGCACCCGTTCCGGTTAACCGCCCGATATGTTTAATAAAACTGAACCGCGCACCGCCAAGAGGGGAGGTGGAGTATACTAACTCTCCGTCTAAATTCGTGGCAATCTGTCGGCAAATCGCCAAACCGAGTCCGGTAACCCCGTTAGATCCGGTATAAAACCGCTGGAAAACAGCATCCCGCTCCATTTCACTTAATCCATTGCCGTCATCGTCAATATGTATGGCCCAGACAGCTCCGGGATATTCCGCATCGATTCGCACACAAATTTGGCTCGAAGTATGTCTTACAGCATTTTGCAGCAGATTCACCAGAACCTGGAACAGCTGCTCTCCAGCGACAACAACTTGAAGGCTCGCCCCTTCCACCTGGAGCTTAATTGCCCGTTCATTAGCTGCCGGCATGAGTAAGAGTGCCGCTTCTTCTGCCATTGTACGAAGATCAATTGCTGATGCAGGCCAATATTCATCGACCGCCTCCAACCTGGAAAGCTGAAGCAGCTTGTCCACCATATCCATCAACCGCACAGACTGCGTTAAAATGACTTCAAGTCCCGTCTCTTGTGTAACCACCTGATCTTGGATGGCAAACACAAAACCGTGTATCGACATCAACGGTGTTCTGAGCTCGTGGGAAACGTTCTGCAGGAACTCAACCTGATTGCGCTGATGCTGTTGTATGCGGTCAGACATCGACTGAAAAGTAGTAATCAATTCGCCGATTTCTGTGGTATCTCCCACCGGAAAGGCTTCATCCTGCGAACGGTAAGGCTCATAGCGGCCTACTGCTTCCTTCAGCTGATTCAATGGACGCACTACCCTCGAAACGGTCAATAGGCCTATGACCAGGATCATTAAGAGACTGAATCCAATCGCCAGAAGTGTTGTCCGCATCAAGGAACCGTAGAGCGCTCTAAGTGAGGAGAGTGGAGCATAGATGAAGATAGAATAAGGCCGGCCGGCCAAACGTTCTTTGGTGAAGAGAATCTTTCTGCCGTGCAATACCGCTATACCCTTCCGCCCGGAAAGTGCATAATTCAGGGTGTTTCCTACTTCCCTGTCGTCGTTAGCATCGATGATTTTATTATTTGGATCGAGAATAAGATAGTCCGCATCCAGCATCAGACCCTTTACTACATATTTGAATTCCGTGTTGTTTAGTCCGGAGATATCGCCATTACGCAATATTTTCTCCGCTTTTTCTGCCTGCCCATGCAGCTGAGCCTTGACCTGATTCACCAGAATATCATCAATCAGACTGACGAACAGAGCTACCGTAATTCCAACCGTAACCACAAGCGCCAAAAAAAAGGACAACAGCATCTTGCCTCTAATAGTATGCATCTATATTTTGTTCACGGTCGCTTTGTAGCCGAAGCCCCAGACCGTATTAATCAGTAGTGAAGAACCGTGCTCAGTAAGCTTTTTACGGATTCTTTTGACAAGATCATCCACAACCCGGACATCTCCGAAGAAATCATAATTCCATACATGCTGGATCAGTTGTTCCCGGTCAAACGGACGCTCTAAATGCGATGCCAGAAAAAGAAGCAATTCAAATTCACGCGAGGTCAGGCTTATTTCCGTGTTATTCACAGAGACCCTGCGAAAATCAGCATAGATCTCCAGATTTCCGGCATGGCATATATTCTCCATTTTGGATGCAGCCGCAGGGTCAACAGACGAACCATTCCCTAATTTATACAGACGCAGCATTGCCTTAACCCTGCCTACCAGTTCACGAGGATTGAACGGCTTGCTTAAAAAATCGCTACAGCCCAGCTCCAGCCCGTATATACGGTCACTTTCTTCCCCCCGTGCAGAAATCATAATAATTGGAATCTCGGTAAACGAACGTATTTCAGTTAGTAGAGAAAGTCCGTCAATTCCCGGCATCATGATATCCAGGATCAGACATTCAGGTTCATCCAAGCGCACATATTCCACCAGATTAGCCCCGCTGGCAAATGAAGTCACCTCATAGGCTTCCTTCCGCAAATACTCAGAGAGCAGTTGTAAGATGAAAAGGTCATCGTCTACCACTACTATTTTGCTCACCGTAAAGTCACTCTGCCTTTCTATATCAGCCTTTTATATATACAGCGTAACACAATAGATAAAAGACGGGAAACCTGTGTATGGCCCCGTCTTGGTTGAAGATAGAATATGAAGCTGACTTACAAGATCAGAAGGATGTATTAGATTCCTTATTTCTTAGTTGTTTTTGCCGGTGCCTTTACCGCGGTTTTTGCCGGTGCTTTTACTGTTGATGTTTTTGCTACTGTAGTTTTGGCCGGTGCTTTTACTGTTGATGTCTTTGCTACTGTAGTTTTGGCTGGTGCTTTTACTGTTGATGTCTTTGCCACTGTAGTTTTGGCTGGTGCTTTTACTGTTGATGCTTTTTTCACTGCAGTTTTAGCTGATACTTTTTTAGTGGATGCTTTTTTCACTGCAGTTTTAGCTGATACTTTTTTAGTTGATGTTTTTTTCACTGCAGTTTTTGCTGATGCTTTTTTAGTGGATGCTTTTTTCACTGTAGTTTTTGCTGGTGCTTTTACTGTTGTTGATTTTGTTGTCGATTTTGTTGCTGCTACTGCCTTTGCTGGTGTTGCAGCGGTTTTAGGCAGTGCAACGTGTTTTACAGCAGGTGTAGCTACTTTTGCGGTTGTAACTGTTTTGACAATCGGTGCTGATGCCTTTGTCGTAACTGCTGCCTTGACAGGTGCTGCTGCCGCAAATGCACTTGTCGAGCCTCCTACCACGCTAATCACTGCCAGTAATGCAATTGCTTTTCTTGTCCATTTGTTATTCATCTTGAACCACCTCTTCCTTTGAAGTGACTTTAGAATAACAATTGGATACGGGAATTCTGTGAGATAAATATGAAAAAAGTATATGATTGTCCACTACTCAGCTGTGATCCGCCCTATTTCTTATCCACCTGCAACAGTGTAACTGTCTTAACCGCATAAGTGTGGGTGATCTTGTCTTCTCCGATGATATTCAGCTTGACCAGACTGGCGATTTTTGCCGGATCTGCTTTGGAGAGCAGCCTCCACACCTCAGGATCGGATAACGTCTGATACAGCTTGTCGTCATCGTATTCCTTACGGTTCTGCGTGACCAGCTTCACTCTGTAACCCCCGATTTCACTATCCGCAACCCCCTGTTCTGCACAAAATGCCAAGATGTCCTGCCGAAGCTCACCCAGCTCCTTCTCCAGCTCTTTCTGTTTAGCCTTCAGTTTGTAATATTGCTGCACCTTCTTCTCCATATTGCTTCACGCTCCTCTCCTGACATATCTATGCCGGATGGGCAAAATAAATAAGTGTCACTCCGAATTGCAGTGATACCTGCAGGCAGCAGCGTCTAACGTATAGAGGTGTTCTCAGAATTTTTACTATCCTATTTACGGCAGGTGGCTCATGTTTCAATCCTATCTATCTCCAATCTCTTATGCGTTCATGTCTTTTCCTGTGGCAGCGCTACTGTTCACACTCCCCTTCCTCGTGGTTCAATACAGGCGATACGGCTATATCAACAAGATTAGGGCACTCGTCCTTTATTTGTTGCTGCTCTATTTGCTGAACGCATTCTATCTGATTATGCTCCCGATGCCGTCGTCCAGGCATAATGCTATGCCTACGGGAAATATGATTCAGCATATACCGCTTCAGTTCATCCAGGATATTGTCCGCAATTCCAACGTAAGCGCAGATGAACCTTTATCTTACCTCCGGATCCTCCGGCAACCGGATTTCCTTCAGGCCGTATTCAATGTATTTCTGACGGTACCGTTTGGTATGTTCCTGGGTTATTATTTCCGCACACGCTGGGTCGTCTGCATTCTGCTCTCCTTTACGCTTTCACTGCTTTTTGAGATCACTCAGATCACGGGAATTTACGGTTTTTTTGATCATCCATACCGGATCTTCGATGTCGACGACCTGCTTACCAATACACTGGGTGGAATCACCGGATACCGGATTGCGCTCTGGATATCCGCTCTGCTGCCACGAATCGAACAGCTGGACACCCGGGTAGATTTATCCGCCAAAAGAGTCACTTATACCCGCAGAGGCATCGCTGCGGGGTTAGACGCGCCTATCTGGATCATGCTGTTCCTGCTGCTCCATTCCTTCCAGGCCCCAGGCGCTTACTGGATCACGACAGGGGTTTATTTTGTAGTGCTTCCTTTCTGTACCGGCGGGCGGACCTTTGGCAAATGGGTTGTCCGCATCCGCATAAGCAGCGAAGACGGACACAACCGGTTATGGGGATTGATCCTAAGATATCTGCTCCTATACGGAATTATAATTGGGGTGAATGTCTATCTGCTTACTCCCTCCTGGCTCTCCGGTGTATCCGGTCCATGGATGGGAATCATGTATGGTGGAGTAATGATCATGAATTTCATATTCTTTATTCATCTTGTAATCCGTATATTCAAGCGAAACCCGGTGCTGGTATATGAACAACTGAGCCGGACCTGCAACAGGATCACCTGGCCTGATCAGCAGCACGCCGATACCGGGAAGACTTGTGAGATTACATAATATGAACAGGTAGGAGTCCCATGCAGGACTCCTTTTTCCTTGTCCAGGATTAGTATAATATAGTAGGTATAGCTCTTATCCACGTCTATCAAGGGAGATATGATTGTTCTCACTCAGTAAAAGCTTCACCTCGACAGCAATTGGCCTGGCGGTGGCAGAGGGGTTATTGTCACTAGAGGATAAGATGGTGGCTTTCTTCCCTGATGATGCCCCAGCAGACATTAGCCCCAATCTGGCGCAGATGAACATCAGCCACCTGCTGATGATGGGCACCGGCCATACAGAGGATACCATGCCACCAATGATGAGCAGCGAAGACAGCAACTGGGTCCGAGCTTTCCTGAAGCTTCCGGTTGATAAGACACCCGGCGCCCATTTCCTCTACAACACCGGCGCTTCGTATATGCTGTCTGCCATTTTGCAAAAAGTAAGCGGTCTCACCTTACTGGAATACCTGGAACCCCGCTTGTTTGTACCGCTGGGCATACAACATCCAACCTGGGGCTCCCCGGGGGATCAATCTAGGTGGATTTGGGTTAAGCATCACTACCGAGGATATTGCAGCATTTGGACAACTGTATTTACAACCAGGAGTGTGGAATAACCGTCAACTGCTGACCCCGGAATGGATTTCCGCCGCAACCTCCAAGCAAATCAGCAATGATGATGGTAGTCCGGGAGCAGCCTCCAGCGACTGGTCGCAGGGTTATGGCTATCAGTTCTGGCAATGCCAGCATGGCGGATTTCGTGGAGACGGCGCTTTCGGCCAACTCTGCATTGTGATGCCTGAGCAGGATGCTGTGGTTGCCATAACAAGCGGAAGCAGTGATATACAGCGTATTATGAACGGGGTATGGGAGCATCTGCTGCCTGCCATGAGAACAGAATCATCCGTTGCCCCAAACGGTTCTGCTGCGAATGCGGAGCTTGCTCTGCTTCTTGACCGTTTAAGCTTTCAGCCCGAGCGGCAGAAGGAAGCTTCAGTCCTTGAGGCGTTCTTGAACGGCAAAGTATTCAGAATGGATGATAATCCGCAGCAACTGGAAGCCGTTTCGGTTTCTTTTAACACTACAGAGGCGTTATTAATGTTGCAGGGTATGTACGGTAAACAGATTATCAAGCTTGGGCGAGGCAAATGGGTAGAAAGCTTCGCGCAAATCTTGGACTCTACCAAAAACCTGATTTCTTCCAGCTTCACCTGAACTGCGGAGGGCAAGCTTAAGATGACACTGCTGTTTGTAGAAACTCCTTTCTTTCTTACTATGGAAGTGTCGGTTAAGGATACTTCCATGGTACTTCATCAACAATTTAATCTTTCCATGTCCCCTGAGGATCGTGAAGCAGAATTCGTTGGCTATCTGGCATAGGACATCATTAACTACAGAATTGCAAAGGGCCGGACATCCTGATTGGGGATGTACGGCCCTTATTATTATCCATTTAAAGTTAGGATTCCTGTATACCCTCAAGCTGCAAAAACACTGGACAATGATCGCTACCCATTACACTGCACTCCATCCCCGCCAGCTCCAGCTGCGGTGCAAGACGTGAAGACGCCAAAAAGTAATCAATGCGCCAGCCTACATTCCGTTCTCTGATCTTCGGCATATAAGACCACCAGGTGTAGGCCCCTTCCTGATCGGGATGAAGGTGTCTGAATGTATCAATAAAACCCGAATCCAAGAGTACCGTCATCTTCCCCCGCTCTTCATCGGTAAAGCCTGAATTTCCGCGGTTGGCTTTGGCATTCTTCAAATCGATGTCCTGATGGGCAACATTCAGGTCTCCGCACACCAGCACTGGCTTACGGTTGTCCAGCTCCTGAAGATAACTGCGGAAGCGATCCTCCCATTCCATCCGGTAATCCAGTCTCGTCAAATCCCGTTTTGCATTCGGAGTATAGACATTCACCAAGTAAAAGTCAGCGAATTCCAGTGTAATCAACCGGCCCTCGGGCTCTGAATCTTCTTCCATGCCGTATCTTATAGAGAGCGGCTTGATTTTCGTGAATACCGCCGTTCCCGAATACCCCTTCTTCACTGCGTAATTCCAGTACTGTTCATACTCTTCTCCCAGTTCCAGAAGAATTTGTCCGGCTTGAAGCTTGGTCTCCTGTACACAAAAGATATCTGCAGCCGTTTCTTTGAAGTATTCCATGAAGCCTTTGCTAACGCAGGCTCTTAACCCATTCACATTCCAGGATACCAGCTTGATCATCTTAATTCTCCTTACTATTAACAGAATTACTCCCAGTGTAACATATTACAACCTGCTGAATCTCTAACGTTAGTTAGCCGCAAACTTCAATACCAGTGCAAGGGCAGCCATGTTCCATCCTGGATGGAATATTAATCCAACTATAGGCTTGCTATTAATTTGTGCTAACCTCCCATGTCATTCGTCAAAACAATAATAGAGTAACAGAATAGAATATTCTATCAAATGAAAAGGAGGTCGTTACCATGGCTATCTTGTTACCCATTCAATTCTTCAACCTGGCACCCTCTGTAGGTAAATCCTATTACGAGAATCTGGCAGGTGGCATTGATGCAGCTGTAACGGTAAACAACGGTTCTGCATTCCCTGTGGATCTTGTCATTTACCGGGTCAATGCGCCAGTTGTCACTTATACCATCCCTGCACTGAACAGCCTTACCCTTTCTGTCAAAGCACTTCTGGTTGCCGCACTTCTCAGCACGGCTGCCGGCGCTGTCTTTGGCACCATTGAAATTGCAACATCCGATTTCTAGAGCACCGCCAGAGTATCCCCCTCATACTCTCACTCATGATCATCCCTCTACTCAAAACATCCCCGGCCGCTTATCGGACGGGGATGTTTTTGCATACTTACTAGCTATGTTCTAAGAGATTAACCTCAGGAATGATTCTGCAGCTTTTTTTAGAATTCGTTCTGGGGCATAGGGCCGGTATAGACGGATTGCGGACGGAAAATCCGGTTGTTGGCAGCCTGCTCCATAATATGGGCGGTCCAGCCGATAATTCTTCCTGCTGTAAAGGTTGGTGTAAAAATGTCCGGTGAAAGCTCCAGCGCCTTAAGAATTGCAGCAGCATAAAACTCCACGTTGGTGAACAGTCTGCGGCCCGGCTTGTATTCTTGAAGTAAATGTATAGCTGTTGCTTCTACATGAAGTGCCAAGTCAAAAGAAGGATCTTTGCCGATCATTTCTTGTGTCGCGATCTGAAGGGCTTCAGCACGCGGATCTTTGGTTTTATAGATCCGGTGTCCGAAACCCATGATCTTGGTTCCGCTCTCCAGAGCCTTCCGCAGCCACGGTTCCGCCCGTTCCTGGGTGCCAATATCCTCGAGCATGGCTATTACTTCATACGGGGCACCGCCATGCAGCGGCCCTTTCATAGCCCCGATTGCACCAGCGACTGCAGCATTCATATCCGACTCGGTAGACAGTACCACGCGGGCAGCGAAGGTTGAAGCGTTCATGCCGTGCTCCATACATAGAATCAGGTAAGCACTGAGCGCCTGCACATGCGCCTCGGTCGGCTTTTCACCAGTCAGCATGTATAAGTAATTGGCCGCATGCCCAAGCTCTGATAACGGTTCCAGTGGTGTTAATCCGTTCAGCGTACGGTATCTATAAGCAATAATGGTCGGGAGGATGGATGCCAGCCTTACCGCCTGCGCTAGTACCGGGGGCCAAGAGGTATTCTCCTGCTCTCCAAGTGCAGCAATGGTACTCTGCAGCACCAGCATCATTGGAACGGAAGCAGGCATCAGTTCAATGATCTGCCGGATATACCCTGGCAACTGACGGGATGCAGCCATTTCGTTCTTAAGCCGTACCAGCTCTTCCGCAGATGGCAGGTGTCCGTTCCACAGCAAATAGGCTACCTCTTCATAAGTGCGTGTCACTGCAAGTTCTTTCGCCCAATATCCCCGGTATACTAAGTACCCCTTTTCACCGTCCACCAGACCAATGTCAGTTTCCCCTGCCACTACGCCTTCCAATCCGGTCACTTTTGCCATTATACTTTGCTCCTTTTCCGATTCCATAAGTTAAACATCATATTAGGAGTATAAACGTCAAACCTTACATTGCATATTTATAGTTTTTTATGAATCCATAAAGATTTTTTATCATCATTCCTGGGCGTGCTGTTCCATCAGCTGCTTGAGCTTTGCTTCTGTATTGGAGTCCCCTGCCGGTGTATAGATACTGCACCGTAAATCGGTGCTGCCGTGTACTTGGAGCGAGGTCAGGTGAAACAGCATTTTGCCAGCTTTTGCATGGCGGAATTCAAGCACAACATCGGGAGCTGAGCTGACACGGCTCTCTTCCCACAGCGTGTTGAACTCCGGATGCTGCTGCTTCATCTCCGCAATGAAATCATCATACCAGCGGTCCTCCACATATTGGCCGTAATAGGCCCGGAATATGGATAAATACCCGCTGACGAACTGCTGCCAGTTCACGGCGAGGCGCTTGAATTCCTTCCGGACAAATAGAAGAGAGATCATATTCCGCTCCTTCGGCGGGAGCTTGGCAAAGTCGAGAAACACATGCGCAGCCGCTTCATTCCAACCCACAATCCCGCAGCGCCGGTCGGAAATAATAGTCGGACAGGTGGTCAACTCCTGTAGAATTTTCTGCAATGAAGGATTGATCTCGGAGATGTTCTCCTGCGGATAAAGGGCAGCTCCAGGCCCGTTCTCCAGTGCCAGGGCAAATAAATAGCTGCGCTCATCTTTGGTCAGTTGCAAAGCGGCCGCAATACAGTCCAATACAGAAGGCGAGACTTTGATATCCCGGCCTTGCTCCAACCAGGTGTACCAGGTGTTACTGACTCCGGCTAACTGCGCAACCTCTTCCCTCCGCAGGCCCGGGGTCCTTCTGCGCGTGCCTTGAGGCAGCCCTGCGGAGGCAGGCGATATCGCCGCCCGCCTTGCTTTTAAGAAGTCGGATAAAGCCTGTAGCCTGGTCTGAGTAGACATAATCTATGCGCCTCTTCCTGAACAATGTATAGAATAGTATTAATTATACTATGATAAACGACAAATTGTAATAGGATAAATAAAGTGGAAAAATAAACGTATAACAAAAAAAGTTACATGCTTCGGCTGCGAGTATAACACAGTTTCTTTATGGAAGCTTATGCTGTCAAAACATTGTGGATGCTTCCGTTGTGAGTTTTGCGGAGTAGATTCATGGGAGCTTATGCTATCAAAACTTTTAGGGGGATAATTATGGAGCGCGTAGTGATTACCGGCATGGGATTGGTCTCGCCGCTAGGAAATACAGTAGAGAAGTTCTGGAGACGCTTGTCGGCAGGTGAGTCGGGGATCTCTCCGATCACCACATTTGATACTTCACATTTCAAAACAAAGATTGCCGGTGCTGTGCACGATTTCGATCCTGAGGGCCGGTTTGGCCGTAAGGAGGCGCGGAGGATGGACCGGTTCAGCCAGTTCGCTCTGGCTGCTGCCGAAGACGCCTGGGCTGATTCCGGGCTTCAGCTGGACAAGATAGACCGCGAACGATTTGGGGTTTATGTAGGCTCAGGTGTCGGGGGGATTCAGACCTTAATGGAGCAAGCCGATGTGCTGCGTTCTCGCGGACCGGAAAGAGTCAGTCCGACGCTGATCCCGATGCTGATCTCGAATATGGCTGCAGCCTTGATCAGTATTAAGCTGGGGGCACTTGGACCTGCTCTGTCGCCTGTAACGGCCTGTTCCATCGGGAATACAGCCATAGGTGAAGCCTTCCGGCTGATCCGGTACGGCGGTGCCGATGTTGTCATTGCAGGAGGTGCTGAAGCCGCCATTAACGAAATATCACTAGCCAGTTTCGGAAATGCGACTGCGTTGTCCACACATAATGTTGAACCGCTCAAAGCGAGCCGTCCATTTGACGCGAACCGTGACGGGTTTGTCATCGGGGAGGGGAGCGGGATTGTCATCCTGGAGTCCTTATCTCATGCTCTGCAGAGAAATGCCGTCATTTACGGCGAAGTGACCGGCTATGGTGCCAGTTCGGATGCCTATCACATGGTGGCCACCCATCCGGAAGGCATAGGCGCCTATCAGGCCATGAAACTGGCGCTCCAAGAGGCGGATATAGAGCCAGGTGAGGTGGATGTTATCAGCGCCCATGCCACCAGCACTCTGGTGGGAGACCGTTCAGAAACGATGGCGATCAAAAAGCTGTTCGGCGATCAGGCCTACCGCATTCCGGTGACGGCAAATAAATCAATGACAGGGCATGCCCTGGGCGGCGCCGGAGGCCTTGAGGCCATTGCATTAGTTAAGAGTATACAGGAAGGCCTTATTCCACCCACCATCAATCTGGAGGAGCCCGATGAAGTCTGTGACTTGGATTATGTGCCGAACACCGCCCGCCAAGCGGACCTGCACATCGGAATCTCCAATTCCTTTGGCTTCGGAGGTCATAATGCTGTGATTGTACTGCGGAAATATACGGAGTGATCCGATAGCCAGACACTAAAATCCATAAAAACCTTCAGCTCCCCTGCACGCAGGAGGGGCTGAAGGTTTACCGCTGGTGCCTTTTTGTCGTGCTGCACCTGGAGCTTGTTAACTCTAGCTATATCGATCGCAACGGGCTAAATTGCCGGTTAGTTCTCCTCTGTTTCCGGTAAATCGTGGCTTCCCCAGAGCGAGATGCCTGCAGACGATACCACAGAAAACGTCATTACACTTTTACCGGCCGCTTCATCCCACTCCTTGAGGAAAACTCCGCTGTAGGCCACACCGTCAATAATCAGCTCAGCATTATGTTCTCCCGTCAGCTTCCAGGTCCCTTCAACCGCCCCGGTAATTTTTCCGTCAGCGGTTAATTCAATCGGTTTCGAGCCGGCAACTTTCGCCGAGATTTCTTTGCCGTGGTTAATATATCCATAACCGCCGCTGATCTCCACGGCAGTGTACTTACCAATCTTCTCTCCGCTATATCGGTGCGGCGCTACCACTGGCCATCCATCGGTATTCATAAACATCTGGTGTACACGAACCTCATGCTCCTCACCCCTCCCAGGAAAGCGGGTATGAAAAATAAGAAAATATTGTCCACTCTTGGCATCATAATATGCGGAATTGTGGCCAGGAGAGATATAACCCTCCCGGTTTGCCTCCGGATCCAGCCCTGCATTCGTGAATTCGAAATTCCCCATCAGCTTCACTCCATATGGAGAGTAAGCCGGATCATCGAACAATACACCTGCTGTACCTTTCGCATCCAGCATAGCCTTGCCTTCCGAGTCTTCAAATGGACCATCCGGGTTCTTGGAGCGGGCAACACGGATATTATATCCGCCCTTCGCATCCAGTCCGCCATAAGAAAGGAATAGATAATAATAATCGGTTTCAGGACTGTACAGCATGTAAGGCCCTTCAATCCGGGCGTGGTTGCCTCCGAGCAGTTTTTTGCCATAACCCTGATCAGGCAGCGGCATACCTGTCTTGGCATCCAGCTCCAAGATAAAGATCCCGCCGGAATAGGAACCATATACCATCCAAAGCTTACCGTTCTCGTCAAAAAACACGTCAGGGTCAACTACGTTAGGCTTCTTCGTTGCATCATAAATTTCACCGTCATCGCCTGTGCCAGTCATACCGGATTTGAGAATGATCCCCTTATTTTTATAGGGTCCTTCAATCTTGCTGGATACAGCTATTCCCATTGCCGACAGCGGAGAATCCCCTTTGCAAGCGTTATAGTACATATAGAATTTCCCGTCAGACAGCTGAATGACATCAGGTGCCCATAGCGTATCCGTCTGTGCCCAGCTGAGCGTTTCACTTAATTCTTCAGTAACATTGGGAATAAGCACATTGCCGTCGGCAACGCCAGAAGACACCTGCGTCCAGTCCATCAAATCTTTGGATTTGGCCGAAGCCAGATGGGAGCCAAAGACATAATACATATCATCTACTTTGATTACAGAGGGATCATGTACAGAAACATTATTAAATTCAGGGTTGCTGTTGCTGCATGCCGTCAAAATAGACAATGATAATAAAGTGGTAAACGTTCTTTTTTTCATCCTTCAACCTCCTATGTATACCCTTACATTTTGCTGTCCGGAGATGAAATAGTCAATACTTTTATTTAAATATATTAGTTTTGTTTCACACTTATCTAAACATTAATCCGTTATTTCACGCAAAAAAGCGCCAAGTCCATAAAGGAGCTTGACGCTTACAACTAATATATTAATAATCTCCGGCGTTCTCTACCAGGATCGGCTGCGGATAAGCGTTGCTAAGAACACGCCGTCTTTTCTTCACCACTTCAGGCGGCTCTACCGCTGGCGCCATCGGATGCATCAGCCAGGATTTTACCAGATGGGAGTCGGACACCTTGTACATTGGAGGTTCTTTCTCCATATCGATCTGCATCGCATAAGTGCTGCGGAGTGCAAAAGCATCGCCCTTCGGCGGCTTGATCAGATCCGGAGGCGTTCCGGGAATCGCAGTAAGCAAAGAACCCTTACTTTCCAGACTTGGCATGGAAGCCAGCAGACCCCAGGTATACGGATGTCTTGGGTCATAGAAGATTTCTTCCGCTGTGCCCATTTCAACAATCTGACCGGCATACATTACCGCAACGCGGTCAGCCATTCTGGCTACAACCCCGAGATCATGGGTAATGAAGATAATTGCGGTATCAATTTTCTTCTGGAGATCCTTCATCAAATCCAGGATTTGTGCCTGAATCGTTACATCGAGCGCGGTGGTCGGCTCATCGGCAATCAGAAGCTTAGGGTTGGCTGCAAGTGCCATGGCAATCACCACACGCTGGCGCATCCCGCCGCTGAACTCATGTGGATACTGCTGAAAACGGCGTTCCGGTGAAGGTATCCCTACCAGGTTCAGCAGTTCGATCCCGCGTTTGTACGCAGCATCCTTGGAGATTTTCTCATGCTTGAACAGCACTTCGGTAATTTGCTTGCCGACCTTCATCATCGGATTCAACGAGGTCATCGGGTCCTGAAAAATCATTCCGATTTCTTTCCCGCGGATCTTCTGCATTTGCTTTTCATTTTTACCAATCAGGTCCTGCCCGTCGAACAAAATCTGTCCGCGCTTGTATTCACCCATCGGCTGGGGAACCAGCTTCATGACAGCCTGCGAAGTTACGCTCTTACCGGAACCGGATTCGCCCACGATCGCCAGTGTTTCCCCTTTATTCACATGAAAGCTTACACCACGGATCGCTTGTACTTCGCCTCCGCGTGTTCTGAATGATATAGCCAGGTCTTTTACCTCTAAAAGGCGCTCCATCCTGTCACCCTCTCGTTTCTTTTCAAATTACGATAATGATTCTCAATACGTAAAAAACACACAATAAGTATTATTTTATCTATTTACATGTGCTTACGTCAAGAATTTTCTGAAAACCGGCGATGCCGAAGCAAACGCGTTCATCCCTAACAAAATATACACGAACCGCAATAGTATAGCAAAATTACACACGGCCCCGTTCAAGTCCGCTGTGCCGTTCACAGGCAAGAAGACCGGTGTCTCCTGTGAGAACCGGCCTTCCGCTTTTTCACATTTATACTTCCACTGTGTTCACAAAGTCTTTCAAGGTTTCACGCAAATTATCAAACGCCCAGCCAATATGATTCTCATCCTTATATTGCCTGGAGTAATACTCGATGACCAGAATCAGATCAAGATACAGGTCGTACAGCCTGATGCGGAGCTGCTCGCCCGGACTGTTAAACACTGCACCATAGCCCTCCAAGAATGCCGGAGAATTCTCAAAGTGCCGGAAGTAATATTCGAGCAGGACATCCCCCCACAGCGCGCGTTCCCAGTCAATAATCGAGACAATCGCACCGTCTTGGACAAAGATATTGCCATTCCACAGATCCCAGTGAATCAGGCGCGGTTCGGTTACCTCATCAAGTGCAGGCAGATACCTCTCCAGCCCCTGCCTGATTTCGTCATACGAAGACGGGAGCGCAGCCCCCAGTCTTTGACCATCGTCCAGCACATTATGAATCATCTTTGTGAAGGTCTCACGCCATGTTCTTCCTGTTCCATCAGGAGACTCCCCAAAAAGCCCAAAGTGCCCGCCCTTTATCTCATTAATTTGCCTTTGATAGCGGCCCAGCTCCAGTTCAATGGAGGCTTTCACTTCATCCGTGAGGCTCTCTTTGACCTCATTGTAGGGCATCCCTTCAACCTTTTCCATGAAAAAATAAGGACTTCTAATCCGTTCGCGGCTCTCATCGAATCCATAGACGGCTGGAACCGGAACGCTGCCTGCTGCCAGAACCAGACGAAGTGCCTCCACTTCTGCGCGCATGATGTCTTTTTCGTAGCTCAGCGTTGCTGTCTCATCAGAGGGTGCGACCTTCAGAATCACGGATCGTCCGTCCGATAATTCCAGATCGTAGGCAGTATTAAAAAAACCTCCGGTCAACTCCTTGCTGCTGATGATCGATGTATCCTTTCCAAACGTACCCGTTACTAAAGTTCTCAGCTGCTGATCATCCAATTTGACTTTAGTAAAACTCTCCATTTGTTTAGACCCACCACATATCGGCAAGAGGTTCCTCAATTAGTACCTGGCGGAGATTGTCTACCGCTTTGGAGAATCCTTCTTCAATAGACATCAGTCCATCCTCGTGCTCAATACTGACCACATAATCATAACCAACCAAGCGGAGTGCGCTGATGATATCCGCCCAGACCTTCACATCATGGCCATAGCCCACCGAACGGAACTGCCACGCCCGGTCCAGCATATTCGTGTAGGATTGCATATCAGTCAAACCGTACATATTCACATTTACTGGATCAATCACGGTATCTTTGGCATGGAAATGATGGATTGCACCTTGACGTCCCAGGATATGAATGGCCTGCACCGGATCAATGCCCTGCCACCACATATGGCTCGGATCAAGGTTCGCGCCGATCACTTCACCTGCTGCCTCTCTGAGACGCAGAAGAGTAGCGGGCGTATGAACAGAGAAGCCCCCATGCAGCTCAAGACCAATCTTCACATCGTGCTGCGAGGCAAACGCACCCCATTCTGTCCAATAAGGGATCACTTTGTTCTCCCACTGCCAGGTCAGAATCTCCTGGTAGTCATTCGGCCATGGAGCTACCGGCCAGTTCGGGTATTTCGCATCTTCATGATCGCCTGGGCAACCTGAAAAGGTGTTCACAACAGAAACACCAAGCTTCTGCGCCAGTTTGACCGAATTGACGAAATCCTCGTGATCCTTACGGGCCAGTTCTTTCTGCGGATGCAGCGGATTACCGTGGCAGCTCAGTGCACTAATCATCAGACCGCGTGACTCTACCGCATGCTTGAATTCTTTGAGTGCAGTCTCATTCTCCAGCAGGAGCTTGGGATCACAGTGGCTGTTGCCCGGATTGCCTCCAGTGCCGATCTCTACAGCCTTAAGTCCTTTGGAAGCTACATAATCCAGCGCGTCCTCCAGCTTGCGACCGCCGAAAAGCACCATAAATACTCCAAGTTTCATTGTTCTGCCGCCTCTCGTTCAGGATAAACATTCATTTCAATACTCGTCAAAATCCTTAATGGTCTGATTGGTTTCAGCCGCCGCAAATATCGCCTCGATCAGCTTCAGCACACGCATGACCTCGGCATTTTTGACAATCGGCTCTGCCGTTCCCTCAATGACATCGGCAAAATTGGTATAGAAGCTGGAGGACAGCTTCACTGCTGTCGGCAGCACATCTGTAATCGTCGCCCCTTCTGATGGAGGAGCCATGGTCTTCGTAAGGCCTACACCGGCGCGGATTGGGGTAGGCTCCCGTCTTTCGCTCTCCTGATTGCGGGTAACGATCCGTCCCGTCAATGACCAATCTTCAATAATTCCGGTGCCTTCAGTACCTTTTACATACCATCTTGGCAGTGTAATAAAGTTAGTAGTTCCAACTTCCACGACGGCTTTGACGCCATTCTCGAATTGCAGCAGCGCCTCGAAGCCGTCATCCACTTCATTGCCCAGAATGAAGCTTAAGCTGCTGCTCACGCTGGTCACTTTACTGTCAATCATGAACAACAACTGATCCAGCAGATGAACACCCCAATCCAGCAGCATGCCGCCGCCCTGTGCCTTCACATGCCGCCAGTCACCGGGGATGCCATTGGCTCCGTGCACACGCGATTCAAGCTGGAACAGAGGGCCGATTGTGTTATGCTCATACATTTCCTTGATGATCCTGAAGTCTTCGTCCCACCGGCGGTTCTGATGCACCATCATGATACGTCCGGCGGCTTCAGCCGCCTCAAGCATTTCATTGAATTCATCCGAGGATAATGCCACGGGCTTCTCGCAGATTACATGTTTACCGGCTCTAAAAGCTGCGATGGCGATTTCTTTGTGCACATCATTAGGTGTAGCAATCAGTATGGTTCCAACCTTCGGATCAGCCAGAACCTCCTCATAGCTGGCATAAGCCGTAAATCCCGCTTTTACCGAAGCACTGCGGCGTTCCTCTAGCAGATCGAACGTTCCGGCCACCTCCAGGCGGCCGTTCTCCTCAATCAATTGTGTGTGATAGCTTCCCATTCCGCCATAGCCAACGATGACGATTGTATGCTTCTGTGAACTCATGGTCTCCACTCCTGTTTCGATAGACGTTAACTTTGCCAGTTATTTGTCTGAGCTTCCGTCAAAATACACCGCACGGCCAGTCCGTGCCGATTCATAGATTGCTTCAAGAATTTGTGTAACTACAAAAGCTTGCTCCGGTTTTACAACGGGTTCTTTGTCTTCAATTACTGCTTCCAGCCACAAGCGGGCTTCACGGTCTGCTTCACTCTCCGCTTCTCCGCTGTAGAAGGCTACACCGCCGGAGGAGAGATCCACTTTGGTCTCGTACAGACGTCCTGCACGTTCTCCGTTCAAACGTAGACCGTCCTTCATATCCGCCCCGCCTTCTGTGCCTGCAAGTAAAGTTTGGGCTTCACGGAACTCGGACACATTCAGTGCCCAGCTGGATTCCAGAGAGATCGTCGCTCCATTTTCCATAGTGATAAATCCAAAGGCGGAATCTTCTACCTTGAATTGTTCAGGATCCCAAGGACCGAAGGCATTTGCCGCATTTTTCTTCTGTCCCAGCTTGTGGAATGTCGAACCGACTACCATCCGGGGTTTATAATTATCCATCAGCCACAGGGTCAGATCCAGGGCATGCGTCCCGATATCGATCAGCGGGCCTCCTCCCTGCTTCTCTTCATCCAGAAATACTCCCCACGTCGGAACCGCACGGCGGCGCAGCGCAATTGCCTTGCCATAATAAATCTCACCCAGTTCTCCACTTTCACAGAGGCCCTTCAGATATTCACTGTCCGAACGGAAGCGGTTTTGGTATGCGATGGAGAGCTTTTTGCCGGTACGGCGTGCTGCGTCCAGCATTTCCTGAGCCTGGGCTGTTGTCTTAGCCATCGGCTTTTCACACATCACGTGTTTGCCGGCTTCAAGCGCTGCTACGGAGATCACGGAATGACTGTCATTAGGTGTACATACATGAACGATATCAAATCCGCCTTTTGCCAAAAGCTCCCGGAAATCAGTGTAGACAGCTGCATCCTCAGTCCCATAAGTTTTCGCCGCTTCCTGTGCACGTTCCTCTACGATGTCACAAAAAGCCATCATTTCGGCATTTTTTTGACGGGACAGACTTGGCATATGTTTGCCGTTTGCGATACCACCGCAACCGATAATAGCAATTTTGAGTTTGTTAGACATGAACTTTTCCTCCTTGATTGGCATATGTTCTAACCCATTTCAGGCTGTCCGCTACACTTTCAAGCGGTGATCTGCTGCAATAATCCTGCTCTACTACGGCCCATTCCGCACCCGCTGCATCAGCAGCCTCCAGAATCGCAGCCAGATTTACTTCCCCTTCGCCCAATACAACCGTCTCCGCCGATCCGTCTTCACGCTTTTTCATATCCTTCAGATGGATAATCGGCAGGCGTCCGGCGTATTTGTTGATATATTCTACCGGATCATATCCACCATAATATACCCAGCAAGTATCCATCTCCACTTTCAGCACTTCGGCAGGCACTTCCTCGAAGATACCGTCAAAAGCGGTCCGTCCGCCGAATTGCTCCGTGAATTCGAAATCATGATTATGATAAGAAAGAACGGCGCCGCGAGCGCTGCACTTCTCTCCAATAGTCCGCAAATTCGCTGCAACCTCTTCCCAATTGCGCTGCTCTTCAGTCAGATAAGGCACAATCAGATTGCGGTTGCCGATAGCCAGATTGAAGCTGATTTCCTGCTCCGTGTCATTCAGCATAGCATCATATGGACGATGTGCGCCGAGCGCGGTAAGACCCGTTTCCTGAAGCAGTGCAACTACTTCTTCTGCCGTCCGTCCAAAGAAATGATAAAATTCTACCCCGGCATATCCAAGCTCCGCTACCTTGCGGAGGGTTCCTTCAAAATCCTGTTCCAGTTCTTCTCTCAGCGTATACAACTGTAAGCCGATCTTCAGCATGTTTGCCTCACTCCTAATGGTTTGGATTGTACTTCCATATCTATCCTGCTTCTTATCGTCCCTGTGGTGCCACATCATATGACTCACCTGAACAAAAGGGCTGCAAGCAACTGAATGCCCAATATCTGTCTCCCTTATCCTTCATGTTCCATATGTGTACCTATGTAGCTTTCAGAGCCGCTATAAAGCCCCCTCCACATCATTTATATGTTTTTTGCTCAGGTCCATAGTAATATGAAAGCGTATATAATAAAATGAAGAATATGATTAAAACATGAACAATCTGCTTATCATTTCAATATCCTATTCCATCAACAGGAGGACCTATGACACAAACAGCACCATGCCACATCCTGTCAGCCGGATTCTCAGTTCACCGCAAGCCCTTCCATATGTCGGGTGGCGACAGCGTTCAGTATTATCTCCTGCGTCTGCAGACTGAAGGACGCAGCCGGACCATGGTTGATGGTGTTCTCACCACCGTAGAGAGCGGCGATCTAATGTTGTTCGCACCAAGCGATCCCTATTATCTGAGTATCGACAAAGAGAGCTATCCCGTGGGGAAGCCCCGTATTGAAAGTGGTGACTATCATATTTTCTGCGGAGGGCCCTGGATTGAAGAATGGTGGACCCGCAAGCAGCGCCCGCTGGTTCTCCACATGCCGCTCAGCGACTATTTCCTGGGCCTATTCCGCCAAATCGTGCTGGAGCAGCGCCGTTTGTCCAATCCTTCACCAGAGATCTCTGCTTGTTATCTGCAGATTTTGTGCCTGGAAATCGACCGCCTAATGTCTGAACAGCCAGCGGTTTCACCCAAGGGCTATCTGGCGTACCGCATGAAGCAATATGTCGAGGAACATGCTGCTTATCCGTTCCGTCTTGAGGATGTGGCCGGACATGTGGATATATCGGTCTCCCGCGCGGTTCATCTGTTCAAGGAGGCTTTTGGCACCACCATTGTCAAGTATGTAAACGACGTCAGACTGGATATGGCACGGGAGAGGATCACCTTCAGCCCTATGCCGCTGGAGCATGTCTCTGAGACATGCGGCTTTGCCAATTATACCTATTTCCACCGTTTGTTCCGGGGACGTTTCGGGATGTCACCCAAGCAATACCGTGCGTATAGCCGGCAGACCGAAATGACCTCACTGCCGTAATCCAATCCCGCTGAGCCTGGACTGGCGAATCAAGGTTTACACCCCAATGATGGTGAATTTAGCTTTATTCTCCAGACATGCAAAAGGAGCGCCATCCTGAAAGATCCGCTCCTTGTGTTTGACCTTATTCAGTTTCTGCTGCTTGCTTGGGGTGACCCGGACATGCTGGGATATCACGCCGTACTGATCATTTTGCCTGCGGTTTCGTTCCGCGCACCAGGTGCCGGAGCGTTCTGCCCTCAGCAGAGCTTTTTGTGTTTTTGTGCGTGCCATATGCGCTTGCACTCCTTTTTTAGTCTGAATGTTCAGTAGATTGGTGTCTAGACCTGTTGATATTTTAATTTTAACATATTCGTTTGTAGATTTCCCGGTAAAGTTGATTATAATCATTACGCCTGCCGGCGTCCGCTTGCACAAGCAGCTTCGGGTACAGTATTCTTGATGGTACAAGCCTATCCCTAAAAAGGAAGATTCCATGAAGAATTGCGACCGTCCAAGGATCATTACCCTATGCGGATCGACCAAGTTCAAACCACAGTTCGAGGCCGCAAATGCCGCTTTAACCCGCCAAGGCGTAATCGTGCTGAGTCTGGGATTCTTTGAACAGAGCGAGGGCATTCATATTTCAGCGGATCAAGCGCATCTGTTCGAACAGCTCCATTACAGCAAAATCAAAATGTCAGACGGAATTATGGTCATTCATGTGAATGGGTATATCGGTGAAAGTACACGCAAAGAGATTGAGTACGCCCGGAGAATGGGCAAAACCGTGGAGTACTGGGAAAGCCAGTAACCACAGATGCGGAGGGAATTCATGAAATACGATGTATTGTACGAAGGTGCTTTTGCTATGCTTAAGGTATATTTGAATCCTGGTGAAAGTGTCAAAGCAGAGATGGGTGCGATGGTCGCCATGTCCCCCAATGTGGAAATTAGAGGTACTGTGGACGGCGGCATAATGAGGGGACTCGGAAGAATGCTGAGCGGGGAGAAATTTTTCTTCCAGGAACTGACGGCGACAAGAGGGCAAAGTGAAGTCCTGCTCTCTCCGGGATCCATTGGTGACATTCAGGCCATAGAGCTGGACGGATCGTACAAGCTATTTGTACAAAAGGACGGATTTCTCGCCGGGACCCATGGTATTCAGGTCAATACAAAAATGCAGAATCTGACGCGCGGGCTGTTTTCCGGGGAAGGATTCTTCATCATTGAGATCAGCGGCAGCGGTACGGTGTTCCTCTCATCGTTCGGAGCGATACATGCCATCAACCTGGAACCGGGCGAGGAAATGATCATTGATAACGGACATCTGGTGGCCTGGCCGGATTATATGGATTACAAGGTGGAAAAAGCAGCCTCCGGCTGGTTGAACAGCTTAACGAGCGGGGAAGCCCTGGTCTGCCGGTTCCGCGGCGAAGGTGTTGTGCTGGTGCAGTCCCGCAATCCGGGAAGCTTCGGAACATGGATCAAATCTTTTGTACCCTCCAGGCCCTAAAAAATCAAAACGGCATTTCAGAGCGCAATGTGCAGGCTCTTGAAATGCCGTTTCTACTTGTGGGCAGAAATTCCACCCATGCTAATTCATTCATCTGCCGGATGACTCATACCAGCACCAACCTCATGAGACCGCCTGGCAATCCTTTTCTCCTTTGCAGCCGTTCCGTTTGCATGTATTGTAGGTTCCTTTGAAATCGAGCCGGTGGTCCGTAACATTGAATCCATATTCTTGTTCCAGCCGGAGCTCCAGGTCATGAAGCCAATCTTCCTTGATTTCCTCCAGCCTGCCGCATACATTGCAAATCAGGTGATGGTGCATATGGGCATGATCGTCACCGCGCAAATCATATCGTGCTACCCCATCGCCAAAATTCATCTTTTCCACAATATGAAGTTCACATAGCAGTTCCAGAGTCCGGTACACCGTCGCAAGACCAAGATGCGGATAGCTGGTCTTAACCAGCATATATACTTCTTCCACACTTAAATGGTCCTTCTCATTATCCAGCAGGACTTTGACAATGGCTTCTCGCTGAGGAGTCAATTTATAGTTTTGTGCAGCAAATTGCTGACTGATATTAACAATCGGGTTCACCTTAGGTCTCCCACCTTTCCGGAAGCGAGGATTGCGATTATAATTAGTAATCGTTACGAATTAAGCATAACAAAAATACCCACCAAAGAAAAGGGCCTGACATGATTATACCATTACGTTTACAAATTTCGCACAAACCATCAAAAAAAAATATTAAGAATATTCCATAATAGACTTTGTACTCCACTTGTAAAGGGATGAAACAGATGAGTTATTATCACAGAATTCAGCTGTCGCTGGACTACATTGAAGATCATTTGCAGGACGAACTGCGGATTGCTGAGATTGCCGGCAAAGCCTGCTTTTCCCCCTTCCATTTCCAGCGTATGTTCCTGGCGGTTTCCGGCTTTACCGTACACGAATACATTCGCAAGCGGCGACTCACCGAAGCGGCAAAGCTGCTGCGTCACACCAGCGAAAGTGTGCTGCAAATTTCCCTGGCCTGCCAATATCAGTCCCAGGAAGCCTTCACTAGAGCTTTTCAAAGCTACGCAGGTATGACTCCTGGCAAGTACCGGAAATCTCTGGATCTGACCACCGAATCCCAGCACAAGATCAACTTTCTGGAGCTGCAAAAAAATACCGAAGGAGATGTAGAACGAATGGACAAACCAACCATGATTCAGCTAGATGACACCCCTATTATCGGCTATAGATACAAAACCAGCCTGAACGGAGACGGCCACTATGAAGATATTCCCGGATTCTACGATGATTTTGGACGAAACGGACGGTTTATGCCTATACCGGATAAGGTTTCTCCGGGAATGTCCTACGGCATTTCTTGTGATTATCAGGACAACGGCGACTTCTCCTTCATCGTAGGTGAGGCAGTAACGGAAAGTGCAGAATTGCCGGACGGGAATTACACCCATTTGGTTCTCCCTGCAGGAAAGTATGTGATGTTCAAAGCTTATGGACCCGCCTCACTCACTGCAACGACCCGCAACTATATTTATGGAACCTGGCTGCCGAATTCCGGCTATGAACGTCGGGATGGCCCCGACTTTGAAATCACGGATGTGGTGAACTCAACTTTTCCAGATCACATGCGCATCACGATTTATATTCCCGTTGACTAAATTTAGGGGTCTGCAACCTTTCCATAAACTGTCGCGTCTAAGGAGTTGTATAAGGCCAAGCGGCCTGAATCCTATAGACAAAGGTGGACAACAATATGAACTTCAAAAAGAGCGCTTTTGCAGCGATCACCAGTGTATCGCTTCTTACTTTCTCACTCGCCGGTCCCATCTTTGCCGCTGACAGCAGCTTCAAGGATATTGACAGCGTTACCGGCAAAGACAAAATCATTTCCCTTAAGGATCAAGGCCTGATCAAGGGCATCTCTGACACCCAGTTCCTTCCAGGCGCCAAGGTAACCACCGCTCAGGGCATACAGTTCATCTCAGGCGGCCTTCAGCTAAGCCTTGCAGCTATCGACTTCAACAAGGCGCCGCTCGCCAGCAGCACGTTCACCAAGGTTAAAGACAACGCCTGGTACGCGGAAGCTTTTATCAACGCCCACTACAACGGGATTGAAATTCCTGCAGATATCGACCCTGCAAAGCCAATGACCAAAGAATTATTCACAAATCTGCTGATTCAGGGTATAGAAAAAGTGGGCAATCTGCCTATGATCAACATTGTCCCTGCCGACATTTCAGATGCGGATGCCTTGAACCCGTCTTTCCAGGGCAGCATTCAGCGCTCGCTGAAATACAAGATCAACACTCTGGATGCCAACGGCAAGTTCCATCCGAAAAGTGAAATTACACGTGCTGAAGCAGCTGTTATGCTCTATAATGCTCTGGACTACCTGAAATCCAAAACGGATATCGTTCCACAAAGCTAAATACAAAGTAGACCCTTTTGCTCGTTCTGTCCTGCTAATGGCATCCCCATTGGCGCACCAAGTGGAAACGGCTTCGCCGTCCTTTTAAAAACATATGCTTCCGAAGCGGGGGTGTCCCATAAGTAGAATTTTCTACGAATGGGACCGTTCTTTTGTTTTAAAAACCGTAAAACGATAGCAAGGCAGCGATTCTCCCGTTATTGGAGGATCGCTGCTTTGCGTTTTTGGTCATTGGCTGCTTGCTTTAGCAGATTATGGGCAAGGGAAAGCCAACCGACTTCGAGGGTCACTTTCTCCATCCCTCGAAGCAGGAAGCGCCGGAATCCCCGGTTATTCTTCAGTTGTTCAAACACACTTTCCGGTTCCGTCATCCTCCGCACAGCCAAGGCGTAACCGTCTTCACTCCGTAAAATTTCCCGAGCCTGTTTCTGGTATCGCAGTCGTTCCAAACTGACGACGACTTCCCGATTTCCTGTCGACCTTGTACAACGTTCCTTCAGTAGGCAACCGTCACAACTTTCGCTACGATAATGACGTTTTCGAATTTCATATCCACTCTCTAACGTTTCCTTGCTTTCTTTGCGGAAATGCAGCATTTGTCCGGCTGGGCACTTCCATGTATCCTCGGCTTCATCGTACGTCCAGTTCTCAATCTTTCCAATATTCTCTTTCCACGCTTTGCTCTTTTCTTTGTGGTAGCTACCGTATTTGACCACGGCCTTCACGTGTTCGTTTTCCAAATACGCATAGTTCTCTTCACTACCGTAGCCTGCATCCGCAATCACCGTCTGCGGAAGTTTCCCCAAGATCCGCCTTGCTTTTTCCATATGCGGCCATAAACAACGGGTATCGGTAGGTCTTGGATGTAGACTGTATGTTAATATAAACTGGTATTCGGTTCCGATCTGTACATTGTAACCCGGTTTGAGCTGACCGTTTCGTATGTGATCTTCCTTCATCCGCATAAAGGTTGCATCCGGGTCTGTCTTGCTGAAGCTGTTCCGGTCACCGAGCAGTACTTGATACTGTTCGTACTTTAACAGCCTGGGCATCAAATCCTTGCGAAGCTTCTGAACGGCTTTTTTCAGTGGTTTGTCCTTGGGCTTCTCCAGCAGTTGCGACTCTAGCGCCTGGGTCATTTGTTCGAGTTTCTCCCTGCCGATCTCGGCGGACTCGCCAAGTTCGCTCAGGTCCTGGCCACGGTGTTCCTGTTCTTCTTGTTTCTCTACGGCCTCAATATCGACAAACAATGCATGTACCTTTGCTTGCAGCTTGGCCTTATGTTTACTAACAGCTTTACCCCATACGAAGGTGTAGCGATTGGCGTTCGCCTCGATTTTGGTTCCATCCACAAAATAATGCTCCAGGGAGATGTATTTCTCGTCCGCCAGAAACTGAAGCACGGCGGTAAATACGGTTTCAAGGACGTCCTTCATCCGCTGAGAACGAAAGCGGTTAAGCGTGCGGAAATCCGGGCGTTGCCGTCCCGCCAGCCACATAAAGGGAATGTTTTCCCGGACCGCTTTGGCGATTTGCCGGGAGGAATAAATGCGCTGGGTGTAGGCGTAGATGATGACTTTGGTGAGCATTTTGGGGTGGTATTTGTCGCGGCCGCCGCCAGGGTAGGCAGCGTCAAAGATGGCGTCGTCTATGTTAAAAGAAAATAAAGTGTTAGACTGTATTTGTTGATTTGACACGGTTTCTGAGTTTGATAATCGTTAACTTTTAATAAATAAGTATTGGACTGACTCATTAAAAGTAGCAGCGGCAGAACAAGACTTGATAAATAAGTCTTAGACTGCCGCTATTGTTATTAAACTAATGTTTCCCGTTAGTTGAACGGCTTTTGGGTACTCTGAACCACTCGCTCTCTTTAGCTCTCTAATAAAACTTTGCTGTTTATTTACTAAAAGTGGTCTGTCATTTGTCTAACATTTTTGAAAAGTACTTAGGAGCCTCCTTAAAACCTTGTCTCTCATAAAATTTATGAGCATCTATTCTTCTGGAATGACAATGAACTTGGATACTGTCACATCCCCTTTTTCTGGAAGAGGCAGAGGCAAATTCCTCTAATTCCTTTCCAATTCCTTTACTTCTAATAGAAGAGTCCACAACAAAATAACTAATTGATGCGATATCTCCTTTCATACCCAATTGTGGGATATAATGCAGGGAAATACAGGCAGTAACCCTTCCTTCAGCTTCATAAACCATCAATTCTTCATTGGGGTCAGCAAGAAGCCTTTCCATGTTCTCTTTAATAAAAAATTCGGTGTCCGGGTAGCCTAATTGCATCAATAATTTGGATATATCTTTTCTATCCTCCAATTTCGCAACTCTAATCATAGATTTCATCTCCATTCATTTCTCACTTTATAAGGTGTCGCTCGACATAAATCTCTATCGGTAACCCATTCATCGTAATCATAGTATTATATTAGCGAAATTACTAGAACCACGGTGTGGCTATTTCATTGCAGGTGTGGTTTATTGTTAATAGACTATAACTCAATAAAATGTCAGCTATATAGATTGAACTAATGATTTTTATGTTTTAGGATTGCCGTGACTCCAGAGAATATTTGGACTTCCGGCCGCTGTTG